>NZ_JAVAMR010000040.1:0-32918 GCF_030731025.1 Microbulbifer sp. 2205BS26-8
ATTATCTCCAGGGAATTTTTCATTTGAAGTATTTTTTATTCAAAATTTTCATCTCATTGCTAACAGAGCTGATTGATTGCCGGGTTTAATCAGGGTTGATTAAACACGCCCGAGGACAGATAACGATCTCCTCGATCACAAGCAATAGCGACAATGGTGGCTTTTTCCACCTGGGCGGAGAGTTGCAAGGCCCCTGCAAGAGCTCCACCGGAGGAGACTCCGCAAAAAATTCCCTCGGCTCTGGCCAGCTTTCGGGTCATCTCCTCCGCTTCAAGCTGGTCCATATCAATCACCAGATCCACCGCCTCAGGAACGAAAATACTCGGCAGATATGCCTGTGGCCAGCGGCGTATGCCGGGGATGCTGGAACCATCTGTAGGTTGGAGGCCGATAATCTGAATCTCAGGATTTTTCTGTTTCAAATAGCGACCACAACCCATTATGGTTCCCGTAGTGCCCATGGAGGAGACAAGGTGTGTGATCTGTCCCCGGGTCTGTTGCCAGATCTCAGGGCCGGTACCCTCAAAATGGGCAAGTGGATTGTCATCGTTGGCAAATTGGTTGAGTACCAGCCCCCTGCCCTCAGCCTGCATCTCAAGAGCCAGATCACGGGCACCCTCCATACCTGCTTCCGCACTGACCAGGACCAGTTCAGCACCATAGGCAGCCATGGCTGCCTTGCGCTCGGTGGTAGCGCTGCCGGGCATGATCAGGATCATGTGGTACCCTTTGACCGCAGCCGCCATCGCCAGGGCAATACCAGTATTGCCGCTGGTCGCCTCGATCAGTGTATCGCCCGGGGTAATTCGCCCCCTGGTCTCGGCGTGGTTAATCATGGATAACGCCGGGCGGTCTTTCACAGAGCCGGCGGGATTATTCCCCTCCAACTTGAGCAGAATCGTATTGCTGGTTTCACCAGGCAATCGCTGCAACTTAATCAGGGGAGTATTGCCTACACAGTCGGCAATCGTGGGGTAATCCATGGTGCAGTCAGTTCCAGAATACTATTGCGGTCGGACAGTGTACCCGAAGATTTTTCCAGTGCTAAATACCAACTGTGTAGGGGGACTATATAGTCGGGTTATTAAGCTTGTCTCTGCAGGTACAAAATTCTCGCAACGCAGTGATCGATAAATTTAAACCAATACGGACCTGACTACGCCCTGGGTCTTTTGGGAGCTGGTTACAGAATTTTAAAAGTATCCTCTTCTTACTTAAGACGCTATTACCACCGTTAAAATACAAAGATTCGCGGATACGACGGGCACAAAACTAAACGATAGGGGGCCTTATCTTTTCTCTCCCTTTCGAGCCAGGAGTGCATAGAATCATGCATACAGGTAAAATCTGAAAAAACAATCGCACAAGGCCTCCTTTTACCATGGCCAAAAACAATGCTAAGCCATCCACGCCAGATCCCTCAACGCTGCGTTCGCTGCGCGCAATCCTATTTAGGTTTACCGTCGCTCCAGCGCTGGCACTGGCCATCACGCTGGCCCTGGTCTTTACATTGCAGCAGTTACACGACCGCCGCCAGTTATTGCTCAGCCACGGTCGCGCCAGTGCGGAACAGCTCGCCGAACTGATCGAGATGAGCGGCGGCCAACCCAGCGAACTGCGTATGGAATGGCTGCGCAAGAGCCTTTTGGCCCTAATGCTGGAAAAAGATATGGTACGCTCAGTACATATCTACTCTACCGAGGCGAGCGAGAAGCAGCCACTGAATCCAAATACCAACTTGGGACTGCTCGCCAGTGTTGGACCGCGCCCTGCCACGCCTATTACTCACGAGCACCTGCAAAAGCGCGAGCCATTTATCTTCGAAGATGAAGAGAGCCTGCAGATTCTCCAGCCCCTGAAAGGCGACATCCCTACCTGCTGGATCAGCATTGAGCTGCACCGCCCTTACTTCCTGGTGGGTACTTACCAGGTATTGCTAATCGGACTCGTGGGACTGATCATCTGTACTCTGGCGGCTATGGCTTGGTCTGTCATTCTGTCCGAGCGATTCGCGCTCAGCCTGTCCCGATTGGGGCAGGTGCTGCAGGCGGTTGGGCGCGGTGAATTTGATCGCCGCGCCCGCGAAATAGGCAACCGCGAAGTGGCACAGCTGACCAACCAGATTAATGACATGGCCGAGAACCTCGCCAAGCACCAACGCGACTACAAGGCAAACCTGCTGCAATCCATGGACGACCTGCGACAGTCACTCGACAGCATGGAAGAACAAAATATCGAACTTGATCTCGCCCGCAAAAGGGCCCAGGAAGCCAGCCGCATCAAATCAACTTTTTTGGCGAATACCAGCCATGAAATCCGCACGCCGCTCAATGGTATTATCGGCTTTACCAATCTGTTGCTCAAAACCGAGGTCGACGAGCTGCAGCAGGACTACCTGCAGACCATTTTGCGTTCATCGGAAAACCTGCTTACCACTATTAACGATATTCTGGATTTTTCCCGCATTGAGTCCGGCAATCTGGTGCTCGACCATATTCCCATGGACCTGGGACAATTGCTGGAGGAAACCCTGCAAATTCTGGCCCCTTATGCCTATGAGCATCACCTGGAACTGGTACCCCTGATTGACCCCCAATTGCCCGCCACCCAGGTGGGTGATCCACTGCGTACTAAGCAAATCCTCACCAATCTGCTAGGCAATGCGATTCGCAGTTCAGAAAACGGCAATATACCCGTACAACTCAGCGTTGTGTGCAGCAAGGATTCGGAGCTGGTCTTGCGTATCAGCGTCACCGACCTGGGCAACCGCATCGATGAAGCGGGCCGCAGTGAACTGCAACAAATACTTAATACCAAAACGCCACAGCACAGCCAGCAAATCAGTGCCAATGGCCTCGGTATGTCCATTGCCCGCAGTCTCGTCGAGCGTATGCGCGGCAGCACTGGTATAGAAGAAACCGACAGCGGTGGCAGCCACTGCTGGGTACAGCTGTCTCTGCAGCCAGAGCGCAATCGCGGCGTACCTCCACGGTTTCAGTGCCCCGGCTGCCGCATATTGATTGCCGATCCCAACCACTTGACCCGTACCCAGGTAGCGCAGTTACTCAGCCAGTGGCAGGCGGAGCCCGTAGAACTCAGCGATACAGAGACCCTGCAACCAGTTGTCGAACAAATGTGGCGGCACGATGCACTGCCCGATGCCGTGATTATCGATACCGCTATCGCCAGGTGCGACTTCGACAATTTCAGCGTACAAGTACAGTCTCTTGTGGACGCCTACCAATGCCAAGTGATCGTGCTGGGAGCCCCGGCCGAGTTGCGCCGTTGCTATGAGCAGCTGCGCACCCGTACCCTGACTTTCCTCGGTAAACCGGTTACCCGCGAGAACCTGCTGCGCGCCTTAAAAAGAGCCGCGCCACGAAAAAACCAGCAGCGTTCCAGTAGCAGGGCCGTATCCGCTTTGCCCTGGCCAGCGGCACCGCGGATTCTGGCGGTAGATGATCATGCAGCCAACCGGCGCCTGGTCGGTGAGTTACTGCGCACCCAGGATATCGAGGTGATCATTGCCGCCAGCGGCGAAGAGGCTCTGCAACACTGGCAGCAGAGCACCTTTGACCTCATCTTTATGGATATACAAATGCCCGGCATGGACGGTATTGAGGCCACCCGCCGCATTCGTGAGCGAGAGACTGGGCGGCGCACACCGATTATTGCACTCACTGCACATGCAGGCGCCGAGGAGAAAGCGCGATTACTTTCTGCCGGCCTGGATGATTACCTGAGCAAACCTGTCAGCGAGGCCCAGCTTACCCACATGATCAAGCGTTGGCTCAAGATCATCACACCACAGGTGATAGAGAAACTCAGCCTGGAACAGATGCGCCTTGTGGATATTGGTGAGAGTCTGACCCTTGCCAATGGCGATACGAAACTGGCGAGGGACATGCTACAAATGCTCCTGGACGGGCTTGTGTCCGACGAACGGGAGTTACAGCGGCTGCTGAGTGCCGGCGACCTCAGAGGCATGTTCGAGCTGACCCATCGTATACATGGCGGTTGTTGTTACTGCGGCGTGGCCCGACTGCGCGAAGCCACCTGTATACTTCAGGAGGAACTGCGCACCCTGCAAGAGAAAAAACCGGCGGAATTTGACCGGCGCAAACTGGATGCAGTATTTCGGGAAATGCGCGCTCTGTGGGAATGGGCCTCGGAGCAGAATCTGGATGCGCTGTTCGGGCTGGAAGTTGCCTGAGCAGAAGCCTGCAACAGCAAACTAGCGAGTTTCAAAAATCACACACGCCAGGGCGAAGTCTTTTTCATCCGACAGAGAGAGGTGAATGGACTCAACACCCAGAGCACAGGCGCGCTCCCGTGCCGCACCATTTAACAGAACCTGCGCTGCAGCATTTTTGCGGCGCCGCACTTCGATATTGTGCCAGGAAATGCCGTCGCCGATGCCGGTGCCCAGGGCCTTGGCTACCGCCTCCTTGGCAGCAAAACGTTTGCACAGGTAGGCTGTGCGATTGGCCTCGCTCAGACCGGCGAAGTCACAGCGCTCGCGGTCATTCAATATCCGCCGTACAAACCGGTTGCCGTGGCGCCGCAAAGCCACTGCTATGCGATGATAGCTGCAAATATCTGTACCGATACTGACGATCATTTTCCGTATACTTGTCTGAATAATGCGCGACTTTGCAATGGCCTGCCCCCGAGCATGGCCTGAAGCAAAATCCGCGTCAAGCGCTTTGCCGGGAGCAGCAGCCCGGCGGACCATTTCCCACTCTCCAGCGCCTGCGCGATACCCAGCAGTTCCTCACCACTGAACTCATTATCGCGCTGAGTATTACTTCCCTGGCGGTACACAGGCACAAATCCCTGCTCAATCTCCAGCTGATAGCGGACCCCCTCGCTGACAATACCCTGGCTGCCGGTACAATAATCCAGTGGTGGACAGCTGCCCAGTTCCCCCAGCAGTTGCAATTCAAAGCGGCGCAGGGGCCCTTCCAACTGGTTGCTATCGTCGCCTTTCGATTGCGCGAGCACTTCCAGCAACACCTGGTACATGGCGAACAGCGCATAGTGCGCTTCCCCCTCCGGTAACAAGCGTACCAGTAACTCATTCGCATAAAGCCCCACATAGATGGCCCGACCTTTCAGCCAGAGTGGCGCAGCGACATTCTCCACAGAACCCAGGGTTTTTAACGCACCATTTCCCAACAAGGAGACCAGAAGTGGGGAGAAAGGCTGCAGTGCCTGCTGGCACCGCCGCTTGTCGCGCCGGGCACCGCGGGCAACACAACCAATACGCCCAAAATCCGAAGTCAGCAGCTCCAGAATCAGACTGGAGTCGCGGTAGGGCCGTGCGTGCAGAATATAGGCTGGTTGTGCGGGTTGTGGCTGCTTCATGATATCAGCGGGTATGCGCCGGAACAGAACTCTACTCGTTTCGATAGCCGAGACTGCGCAAAGCGCGCTCGTTATCGGACCAGCCGGACTTGACCTTGACCCAGAGATTCAGCATCACCTTAGTGTCGAAAAGCCGCTCCATATCCTCACGGGCCCGGCTGCCAATCTGTTTGATGCGCTCGCCTTTGTTGCCGATAAGAATGCGCTTCTGCCCAGCCCTTTCTACCAGAATCGCCGCACGGATATGCAGGACTTTGCCTTCCTGGGCAAAATCCTCCACCTCGACAGTAACCTGATAAGGCACCTCTGCGCCCAACTGGCGCATGATTTTCTCCCGTACGATTTCTGCTGCGAGGAAGCGCGAGCTGCGGTCGGTAACCTGATCGTCTGGGAAAAAGTGCTGCCCCTCGGGCAAGTGTGTGAGAATCACCTGTTCCAGCGTGTCCAGATTCTGATTGCGCAGAGCGGAAACAGGTACAATCTCCGCTTTGGGGTACCGTTGGGCCAGGGCATGCAACTGGGGCAACAGCTCGGCCCTGTCCCTCAACTCGTCCACCTTGTTGACAGCAATAACCAGTGGGCACCTGATACCGCGCAGTTGATCGGCCACCAACTGATCTCCCTCGCTCCAGCGGGTGCGCTCCACCACAAATACCACCAGGTCCACATCCCGTGTCGCACTGGCAGCAGCCCGGTTCATATAGCGGTTGATGGCTTTTTCCTGATCCGGGTGCAGGCCGGGCGTGTCGACAAAAATAATCTGGTCCGGTCCCTCTGTTTTGATGCCGAGCATATTGTGGCGGGTGGTCTGTGGCTTGCGTGAGGTAATCGCCAGTTTCTGGCCCAACAGGTGGTTCAATAGTGTGGATTTTCCCACATTGGGGCGGCCGACAATCGCAACATAGCCACAGCGAGAGGGTTGTTCGCTCAAAAAAACGCTCCGAAAGGGTTAAAGGGAATCGCGGAGCCCGAAACCGGACGGGCCTCCCGTGTATTGAAGTCCGCCACTTGGAGACAGACAGCGACCGGCCTCGCCCCACATTGTAAAATCAGCTCAGACCGGTAAGTCGATTATAGGCCTCAACGGCAGCCGCTTTTTCCGCTGCGCGGCGGCTGCTGGCCTCACCGCGCACCGGCTGAGCCAGCCCGCTAACACAGCACTCGACAACAAACTGCCGGGCGTGCTCCACACCGGAGACATCCACGACCCTATACTGTGGCAATGGTTTCCTGCGTGCCTGCAGCCATTCCTGCAAGCGGGTCTTGGGATCTTTTACCGTCTCCAAAGACAGACAGTAGAGACGCGATGCAAACCAGTCCAGCACTCTGGCGCGCGCCGTTTCCAAACCGGCATCCAGGTAGATGGCACCGATCAAAGCCTCCACCGCATCGGCGAGGATGGAGGCCCTGCGGCAACCGCCACTTTTCATCTCCCCTTCGCCAAGACGCAGGCAGTCGCCAATCTCCAGTTCAAGTGCCAGTTTCGCCAGCGTCTCACCACTGACCAGTTGCGCGCGCAAATGGCTCAACTGCCCCTCCCGTCCCTTGGGAAACCGCTCGTAAAGCGCCGCGCCGATGATGAAACCGAGAATAGAGTCTCCGAGAAACTCCAGGCGTTCGTTATTGCGGCTACCGTGGGAGCGGTGTGTCAACGCCAGCTCCAGCAATGCATCCTGCCTGAACCTGTGGCCGAGACGCTTGCCCAGGCGTTCCAGTAAAAGATCAGTCACGTTTGCGAAATTGCTCCAGGTCCACCAGCGCATCGCAGCACAGCTCGGGACTGGCCGTATTGAGCTGTTTGTTAAATTTCATCACCACATCCACATTGTATATCAGTGGTTGGCGCAACTCGTAATTGATGCTGACCAGCGTACCCTTTGCACCGCGAACCACCTGCAGTGCCTCGGTGGGCTCACCACGCACATTGTTGATTAGAAAGAAGCGGCCCAGTTCTTTCTTGATCTGGCCCGCCGACATAGTTTCCAGATCCGGGTTTTCAGCCAATATCTTCAGCCCTTCTGTCACGTAGCGTGCATCAAGATAGGCGGGTGCCATCCTGGATGCGCAGGTCAGGACAAAACCCAGCACTGCCACAAGCAACAACCAACCCCAGTAACTCATACCGCGCTGGTATTGAAACGAATAATGCGTAGTATTACCCATGATGCCTTCAATTCTCCTCGCCGATACCCGGTGCACAGCCGGCCGGTTTTTATTACTGGATGGACCCCACACGCTCGAAACTGGGTAAACTGAACAGTTTGTCCCAGTGCATCCAGATGGCAAAAGCCTTGCCCACAATATCCCGCTCGGGCACAAAGCCCCAGGCACGGCTGTCAAGACTGTTGTCCCGATTGTCGCCCATCATAAAATAATGGCCTTCCGGGACAGTACCACTGAAATCACCGTATTTGCCCGGGTGCACATTTTTCGCCATCAAGTGGCGCCGGCCGTAGAGGTTTTCCCACAGAATTTCCACTTGCGGATTTGCCGGGGGTAACGCCTGAATCAGCTCCTGTGGCGCCAGTTCGCCGTTCACATAGAGCATGTTGTTCTTCAATTCGATCCTGTCACCGGGCAAGCCGATCACCCGCTTGATAAAATAGGTATCGTTCATATGTGGTGGAAAAAATACCATCACATCTCCGCGTTGCGGCTCGCCAATATCCACTACCTTGGTGCGCGAAACCGGCAGGCGCAGGCCGTAGGCATATTTGTTGACCAGGATAAAATCGCCGATCTGCAAGGTGGGCACCATAGAGGCAGACGGAATCTGAAAGGGCTCCAGAATAAAAGAGCGCAGCACGAAGACAATGGCCAAAATCGGGAAAAACGACTTGGCATATTCCACTACAACCGGGTCTTCACGCTTCCTGCCTGTCTCCTTCCCGCGGCGGCGGGCAAAAAACAGGCTGTCGACCAACCAGATTCCACCGCTGACGACAACCAGCCAGAGCAGAATCAAAGGCAAATTAATATCCATCACTATTCTCTATTGTCCCCAAATCTCGGAATCAAGCACCGGCTGCGCCCTATTGATCCACTTTCAGTACCGCCAGGAAGGCCTCCTGGGGCACTTCGACACGGCCGAGTTGCTTCATACGGCGTTTACCCGCTTTTTGTTTCTCCAGCAGTTTCTTCTTGCGTGTGACGTCGCCGCCATAACATTTCGCAGTCACATTCTTGCGCAGAGCTTTTACGGTGGTTCTCGCCACTACCTGACCACCGATCGCCGCCTGAATAGCCACATCAAACATCTGCCGCGGTATCAGTTCCTTCATTTTTTCCGCCATTGCGCGCCCTTTCTGTTGAGCGTTTTCGCGATGCGCGATCAGGGCCAGGGCATCTACACGATCCCCATTAATGAGGATATCCAAGCGCACCAGTTTTGCTGCTTCAAAGCGCACAAAACTGTAATCCAACGAAGCAAATCCGCGGCTCACTGACTTGAGGCGATCGAAGAAGTCCATCACCACTTCGCCCAAGGGCAACTCATAGCGCAGGGACACCTGGGTACCCACGTACTGCATATCCCTCTGTATACCGCGTTTCTCCACACAGAGGGTGATCACATTACCCAGGTACTCCTGGGGCACCAGGATATTTACTTCTGCAATCGGTTCGCGCATTTCCCGAATGCTACCCACATCCGGCAGCCGCGACGGGTTATCCACCATGACCACGTCGCCATTATTCTGTTCTACGGCATACACCACGGTGGGTGCAGTGGTAATCAGGTCCAGATCATATTCCCGCTCCAGGCGCTCCTGGATAATCTCCATATGCAGCATACCGAGAAAACCACAACGAAAACCAAAACCAAGGGCATCGGAGGTTTCCGGTTCGTAAAACAGGGACGCATCGTTGAGAGACAGCTTCTCCAGGGCATCGCGAAAAGCCTCGTAGTCATCGGAACTGACCGGGAACAGGCCCGCATACACTTGCGGTTTGACCTTCTGAAACCCCGGCAGCATCGCTATGTCCTGCGCATCCTTGGCATGGGTCAGGGTGTCACCCACAGGTGCGCCGTGAATATCTTTAATGCCGGCCACCACAAAGCCCACCTCTCCGGCACGCAGCACACCGGTCTCACAGCGCTTCGGGGTAAAAATGCCGACACTGTCCACCACATGAGCACGACCAATAGACTTGGTGACAATTTTGTCTTTGGCTTTCAAGGTACCTTGCATCACGCGAACCAGAGACACTACTCCGAGGTAGCTGTCGAACCAGGAATCGATGATCAGCGCCTGCAGCGGCGCCCCCACATCTCCTTCCGGTGGCGGCACCAGGCGCACCAGATCCTCCAGCACCTCTTGCACACCCATGCCGGATTTGGCGCTGCAGCGCGTAGCCTCACTGGCAGCTATGCCAATAATGTCTTCGATTTCCTCGACGACCCTATCCGGGTCCGCCTGGGGCAAGTCCATCTTATTGAGTACCGGAATGACTTCCAGACCCTGCTCAATCGCGGTGTAGCAATTGGCAACCGACTGCGCTTCTACGCCCTGGGCCGCATCCACCACCAATAGCGCACCCTCACAGGCCGCCAGGGATCGGGAGACCTCATAGGAGAAGTCCACGTGCCCCGGGGTATCAATAAAATTCAACTGATACGTCTTGCCATCCCGCGACCTGTAGTCGAGCGTGACACTCTGGGCTTTGATGGTGATCCCCCGCTCCCGCTCCAGTTCCATACTATCCAGTACTTGTTCGGCCATTTCGCGATCGGAAAGGCCGCCACATTCCTGGATGAAACGGTCAGCCAGGGTAGATTTTCCGTGGTCGATATGGGCAATGATGGAGAAATTGCGGATATGGGATAGATCTGTGGCCACTACGGAATAAAAACCCTTTAAAATCAGATAATTAGTTGGCAGGCATACCAACTGTGTGGCGCAAGTCTAACAGAACTCGTGGTCCGAGGTGAGAGGCAGGCGGCCTATTCGGCCACCATTCGACCCCGGTTCTCAGCTTTCAATCTTAATTGTGCGGAAAGTTGACTGGCCCGATCGAAAGAAGCGGATCGGCAACAGCTCATTTTTGGGGAGTTCCTTAACCACAGCTTTATAATCCTCCATGTCCCCCACTTCTTCAAATCCCAACTGGGCGATAATGTCACCACTGCGCAGACCGGCTTTGGCGCCCGGCTTACCCGGGACAACCTGTTTGACCAGTACACCGGTATCCACATTCCAGCGTTGCTTCACGCCCTCAGGGATCTGTTCAACCACAATGCCCAAGCGTCCACCGATAATCGAGCTTGGCTTGACCGTGGCCTGTACGCCCTCATCATCGGCGCCCGGCAGGGTACCAACGATCACTTTGAGCTTCTCAGACTTGCGGTTACGCATCAGTTCCAGCGAAACTTCGGTGCCGGGGCGGAGTTGGCCAACCAAATGGGGCAGATCGCCGTGTACACCAATTCTCTGACCGTTGAAGCGAGTGATAACGTCTCCGGGCATAATCCCGGCCTCGGCAGCGGGCGCACCGGGGCTGACCTGTTCTACCAGTGCCCCAACCGGCTTGTCCAGCCCCATCGCTTCAGCCATATCCCGGTCCACGTTGCGGATGCCCACGCCCAGCCAGCCGCGGTCTACACGCCCTTTCTCTTTCAACTGTGCCACTACATCCTGGGCGAGACTGGCCGGAATGGCAAAGGAGAGGCCGATTGAGCCACCGCTGCGGGTGTAGATCTGGGAGTTGATGCCAACAACCCGCCCTTCCAGATTAAATAGCGGACCGCCGGAATTGCCTGGGTTAATCGCCACATCTGTCTGGATAAACGGTACATAGTTCTCACGGCTCTCATTGGGGATACTGCGTCCCATAGCGCTGACAATGCCGGCACTGGCGGAGTAGTCCAGGCCAAATGGCGAGCCGATGGCGACAACCCATTCTCCCACCTGCAGTTCTTCTGAATCCCCCCAGCGCGCGGCTGTGAGGTCATCGGCGTCTATTTTGAGCAGCGCCAGATCCGAGCGCACATCGGTGCCAATCACTTCGGCCTCATACTCGCGGCGATCGGTCAGGGTGACGGTGACTTGGTCGGCACCACTCACCACGTGGTTATTGGTCACGATGTACCCATCATCGGAGATGATAAAGCCGGAACCCATACTGGCCACCGGGCGCTGCTGGCGCCGGCGCGGCTCAAACAGGTGACGAAAGATATCGGGAATATCCTGTTGGAATTGTGGCGCATTATTGCCACGTGCCACACGGCTGCGATCCAGTGTATTGATCTTCACCACTGCGGGCGAATTTTCCTCGATCAGTTCGGTCAGTTCAGGCAGACCTCGGGCACTGGCCGTGCCCGCCACTACCAATAGACAGAACAGTAGGAGATATTGCGTACAGCGTTTAATCATAGGTTTGTTACCCTTATTGATCGCTTCTAATATGAAACTTGTGGAATTTGAGTTCCCTCCGAGGCTTGCCATCGCTTATCAAGGCCCCCTTGTAGGACAATCAGTAACGATTTAGTGGCGATTTAGGCACGAAAGTTCTGCTGCGGGGTGTAAATCTGTGTAAAGGGTTAACGATGTCCAAACTGCGCCCGCGCCCCGAGCGCGGCCAACTGCACCTTGACAGGGTGCTGTACGGCCACAGCGCACTAGGTGCCCCATTACTATACTTTCCCGCCCAATCCGGCAATACACACGGCCTGGTTTTGGCCGGCACCCACGGCGATGAAGTCGTCGCAGTTGTCACCCTGTCCTGTGCCCTGCGCTCTTTGGCCGCAGACCAGCTCCGCCACCATGTGATACTGGCGGTCAATCCCGACGGCTGTCAACTCGGTACCCGTTGCAATGCACGCGGTGTCGATCTCAACCGCAACTTTGCCACAAAAAACTGGGGTGGTGGTGACAGTGCCTACCGCTGGAACAGCGCCACCGACAGCCGGGATGTCAAACTCAATACCGGTCTGAGCCCGGTTTCTGAGCCCGAGACCCGGGCGCTTTGCCGGCTGATTGCCAAGCTGCAGCCAGCCTGGGCAGTATCCATACACGAGCCGCTGGCCTGTGTGGAAGACCCCGGGACCAGCGATCTGGGCAATTGGCTGGCGAGCCAGTTTCAGTTGCCACTGGTAAAAGACGTCGGCTACCAAACCCCGGGCTCCTTCGGAACCTGGTGCGCTCAACAGGCGCTACCCTGTATCACCTTGGAATTCCCACCTATTTCGCCGGATGCTGCCAGCGAGAAGTACCTGCACCCCCTGGTCGGACTGATCAGTTACGACCAGTAAACCCGACCGGCGCCAAAACGTAAAGGGAACTCTACATCCTTTGCCAACCAGGTTGGGCCATCCAGGTCCAAAAAGCTCGCCCGCTCTCCCAGAGGCCAGGCCGCACGGATGGCCCGCGAGGTACACAGCATACACCCCAGCATCAACTGGAACCCCTGTGCCTCAGCCTCCTCTGCCAGGGCCCTGGCTTCAGTGATACCACCAGTCTTGTCCAATTTGATGTTGAGTATCTCATAGCGCCCGAGCAGATGCGGCAGGTCCTCGCGGCTATGGCAACTCTCATCGGCACAGATCGGCAGCGGGTGGGGAAAAGTGCCCAGGAATTCATCGTCACCGGCAGGCAGCGGCTGCTCCAGCATGGCCACGCCCAATTCCTCTAACTGACTACAGCGTTCCACCAGAGTATCTGCCCGCCAGGCCTCGTTGGCATCAATCACCAACTGCGCTGCAGGCACAGCAGCTCTTACCGCCGCCACCCGCTGGTAAACCTGTTGGTCATCCAGCTTCAGTTTCAGGGTATCAGCGCCTTGTGCGATGGCATTACGCGCCGCCACAGCCATTGCCGCGGGATCATCGATCACCAGTGTCTGCATGCTGGGCAGGGATTCTGGCCCGGTGAAAACGGCACCGCGACATTTAAACTCCCAGTCTGCTAGCGCACAATCCAGGGCATTGCGAGCAGCGCCGGCGGGTAAACGCGATTGCAACAGCGTGCGATCCAGCCCCGCAGCCACCTCCGCGAAAAGGGGCCGAAGCTGTTGCATAACTGAAGCAACGCTCTCACCATAGCGGGCATAGGGTGCGCACTCGCCAATACCCACTACCCCCTCCCCACGAACCTCTACCACCACCAACTGGGCCTCGGTGCGGACACCGCGGGAAATCGCAAAGGCCGTGCGCAGAGGCCAGCGCTCAGCAAAGCAGCGGGCCTGCATGGAATATCTCCAATCAGGATTTGGAATATCAGTTTAGGCTAGGAATGATCGCCGCCGGGCTCAATGCGCAGGAGCACCGGGGTAAAGACAGGATTCGAGCGCTGACGACGGCTGTACCAACGAACACTGAGCGCACCGCCGATCAGACCAGCCAGAGCGCCAAACACCGCGCCGACCTCCGCGAACAAGACATCCCCTACCAGCGCCAACAGCATCAGGCAGACCAGTGGCACCAGGTAAACCAGCAGGGCGCTGCTGGTGAGCGCATTTCCGGCGATACCGATTACCGCTGTATCGTTCAAGGCAATCCGATCGGCGCGAAAGCCATTCAAGGCCACTCGTAGCCGTGCTGATGAAGAAAAGAACTCACCGAGCAGGCCCGTGCCGCAACCGGGTTTGGCCGCACAACCATTGCAAGCATCGCGCTTATAGGTTACCACCCAGATAGCATCGGACTCTATGGCCACGATACGACTGCGCTCCTCAAGCACCCCGTCAGCCTTTCTCAACGATAGAGCTGGCTACTCTGCGCGCGGTGGCATCGGGTATCTCACCGACGACGGTTACAGTGTAAGGAACACCCTTGACTTCCATACGATCCATATAAGCCACAGTGGCACCGCGGATAGCACGCCCCTTGAAATCCTCCAACTCGGGGCCGAGGCGTTGAACAAACACGGTAAAGACACCGAGCCCATCACTGAATACCATCATATCCCCATCGGGCAATGGCTTTACGAAAACCACCCTGAAGCCTTCCGGCAGCCAGCGCACCTGCCAACGGCTCTGAGAGGTATCACAGCCGTTGCGGTTATCAATGCGCCGTGCATGGCTGGATACCGCCTGAAGAGCTGAGTCTTTCACCGGGGACAAGTCCAGTTGAACAAATTGGTAGCGCTCCAGCACACGTCCCTGTGTGCTCACCAGCATACTTTTCAGTGGCAGCCCGGTTTCGCGATCCAAACTGACCACAAGGCCCAGGCGATAACGGTCTCGCGGTCTAGCTTCGATCACCACCGACTCCCGATCCGCAATGCGCTCCTTGCCACGCAGAATAAACTGATAGGCACGCTGTACCTGCTGCTGGCCAGCCGCATTCAACAGGGTGGCTCTAATGCTGGGAGAAGCATCGTATGCACAGTGGCCACCACTGCCGTAGCTGATCAGCTCCCTCGGCGCACCGCTCAGATAGCGTACCCGCTCCACCTGCTCACCACCGCGCACCGCGCGCACCACCTGTAAGGTCTCCAGCAGGCCGGCGTGTTCGAAAGTCACCAGTCCACTGTATTCCAGCTCGTTCACGGCCTGGGCGAGTTTGCCGAGCCACTGCTCGACCTCATTGTTCAGCACGCGGATATTTGTCAAGTCGGAGCTGGCTTGGGAATTGGATGTCGCTGTGGGGGCATCCACTGCGATAGCACTGGGCGCATTGGCATCGACCGGCAAAGGACTGACCACTGGCGCGCTAGGCCTTTCAAGTTTTACTGTAGTGGAATCGTTGGCATCAGTGTCGTCTAGCTCCTGTGCCAATAACAGCGGTGGCAGCAGAGAGAAAGCCAGAAACAGAGTACACCCGATACGGATAAGGCTCTCCCGCATTACGATGTTCACCACACTACATTCCAACCTGTTCGCCGTAGGTCGCGCGGGCAAAGGGCACCATACCCTGGCTGCCAATATGTGCGGCCTGCTCGGAGTGCTGAATCATCACACGATTCAGGTGGCGCATCAGCTCCGGTGTTGGTGCTTGTTGAATGACCGCCTGCCCCACAGCACCGGAACGCTGTTCAGGTACAAAGCGCGGAACCGCAGTGCTGACCGAGCGTGTGGAGGGTGCAGGCACATAAAAACCGGAAGGCTGCGGCGCCGATTGAACAACTGGTTGAGCGGGACGCTCGGTCTTCGCCAGCTGCGGCACAGCTTCCACTGTGTTCTGCTGGATACCGGTAATCTGTTGTACTCCGAGGATGGCGGCAAACGCCACAGTAGCCGCCACTGCACCACGAGAAAGCGAGCGCCACCAACGGTGGTTAGCAAGCCCATGGGCCGCTGTAATACGGCCGTCCCCGGTTGTTTGTGAGAGCGGTGCTTCGAGAGCAATCGCTGACGATATACTGGCCGACAGGTCACTGTCGACAGAAGCAACCTGCTCGCGGCGTATCACACTCGCCGCCAGTTGATAACGTGACCAACGCGCACTCAAGTCTCCGGAGGCCGCTGTGGCCCTCAGGATCCGCTGCAGCTCCAGTTCATCGACTTCGCCATCCATCAACGCCGATAGCGACTCGTTGAGACGTTCCTGATGATTCCCGTGGGACATAGGGGCTTTCTCTCTAGTGCAATGGTTTATTCGGTGCCCGCACGCACCCTCATTAATATCATTTATGACCGGGCTCCCGGCGTTTTGTTTCCCCTGTTGGGAAAATTTCCCGCAAACTCAGCCTCTGTCACCCAGTGTTTCCGGCTCCCCCGCCATTACAGCCTGGACTGTCCGGTCTATTGCCTCCCGGGCACGGAATATTCTCGAGCGTACCGTGCCCACCGGACATCCCATCACCTCGGCAATTTCCTCGTAGCTCAATCCCTCCAGCTCCCTCAGGGTAACTGCTGAGCGCAGGTCCTCTGGCAGTGCGCGAATGGCGCCATGTACCGCCGTTTCCAACTGGTCGCGAAACATCTGGTTTTCCGGCGTCTCGTTATCCCGGAGCAAATCGGCACCCGAGTAGAATTCTGCGTCCTCCAAATCCACATCAAAGGACGGTGGACGGCGGCTGCGGGACACCAAGTGGTTCTTGGCAGTGTTAATCGCAATCCGATACATCCATGTGTAAAAGGCACTCTCCCCCCGGAAATTGGCCAGCGCCCGGTAGGCTTTGATAAAAGCTTCTTGCGTAACATCCTGTACTTCACTGTGGTCCTTGATAAACCGGCTGACTACCGCAACGATCTTATGTTGGTATTTAAGTACTAAAAGATCAAAAGCGCGTTTATCCCCCTTTTGAACCCGTTCCACCAGTTCACGGTCACTCGCGCCCGCCTGATGCGCTGTCATCCCCAACTCCCATACACAGCCCCACTGCGGAGGCCTTTTCCATTTATTGAGAGGCTACCGGCGCAGGCATTTTTTCTACTGTGTTGAGGACACTGACAATTGCACATAAGTTCCAGGTCGAATCGACGAATAGTCAAGAAGCGCTATACTACGCGACCCCAGATCATAAATAAAATCTATGAATGCCCAGGTAAACTACGACGTTCTCGTTATCGGCAGCGGTGCTGCCGGCCTCACCCTGGCGCTGCATCTCGCAGCCCGGTACCGTGTTGCCCTGATTTCCAAGCAGCGGTTGCAAGATGGTTCCACCTGGTTTGCCCAAGGGGGCATAGCTGCAGTGCTGGATAAAACGGATTCAGTGCAGTCGCATATTGCAGACACATTAGACGCGGGTGCCGGACTCTGCCACCCGTCATCTGTACACTTCACTGTCGAGGGAGGCACTGCCGCTATCCGCTGGCTGATCGACCAAGGGGTGGATTTTACCCGCGAGGGCAGTGACTATCATCTGACCAAGGAGGGTGGACACAGCTATCGCCGCATTATTCACAGCACCGATGCTACCGGTCGAGCGGTGCACAGCACCTTGATTGACCGGGTGCGCGGCAGCGACAATATCGATTGCTTCGAGCAGCACCTGGCGGTCGATCTGATCCGCCAGCCCGATCCGCTGGAGGGCCGCTTTCGCTGTGGCGGAGCCTATGTACTCGACCGCAGTTCGGGAGAGGTGGTGCTGTTTCAGGCCAGAGCTGTAGTGCTCGCCACCGGCGGCGCCAGCAAGGCCTACCTGTATACCAGTAACCCCGATGGCGCCAGCGGCGATGGTATCGCCATGGCCTGGCGCGCCGGTTGTCGGGTAGCCAATATGGAATTCAACCAGTTCCACCCAACCTGCCTCTACCACCCCAAGGCCAAGGCCCTATTGGTAACAGAGGCATTGCGCGGCGAGGGTGCCTATCTGAAATTACCGGACGGCGGCCGTTTCATGGATCGCTTTGACAGGCGCGGCGAGTTGGCGCCGCGGGATATCGTCGCACGAGCCATCGATCATGAAATGAAGCGCCTTGGCGCGGACTGCCTCTACCTGGATATCTCCCACCGAGAAGCAGATTTTGTCCGCGAGCACTTCCCCACGGTCTACAGCAACTGCCTTCTATACGGTATCGACATCACCTGCGAACCCATACCGGTGGTGCCCGCGGCGCACTACACCTGTGGTGGCATTATGGTGGACCGCTACGGGCGCACTGACCTCGACCAGCTGTACGCTATTGGTGAAACCACCTTTACCGGCCTACACGGCGCCAACCGCCTGGCCAGCAACTCCCTGCTGGAGTGCCTGGTGTATGCCCGCTCCGCCGCCAGGCACATCGACGCACACCTGGAGGTGGTACAGTCACCCCGCCCTGCTCCACCCTGGGATGCTTCGCGAGTCACAGACTCGGACGAGGACGTGGTGATTTCCCATAACTGGGACGAACTGCGCCGTTTTATGTGGGACTATGTGGGAATCGTGCGCACACGCAAACGCCTGCTCCGCGCCCAGCACCGCGTAAAACTGTTACAACGGGAAATTCGTGAATTCTATGCCAACTACCGAATCACTAACGACCTGGTAGAACTGCGCAATCTCGCTTTGGTTTCCGAGCTGATTATCCGCTCCGCACTGGAGCGCAGGGAGAGCCGGGGCCTGCACTACTCGCTGGATTATCCGAAGCTGCGGGAGCTCGCTATGGATACGATTCTGGTTCCGGAGAACTTCGCCAACCAACGGCAGTTTATTTAATCCCATAGACAAGTGGGCGCCACTTCTAGCGGGAATAACGCAGTGCTACCTGTAATCTGCGCCAGTCGTCGGCGTGTAATGCATCTCGTGCCAACACCAGGCACACCCGCCTGCCATACCAATCCCGGCCATTGATCACAAGCAGCCAGCGCCACAGCACCAGTTCACCACATAAGCCGAACTCCCGCACTTCCTCCCCTCTTGCCCGCCAATACCAGCGGCGCTCTCGGGTCGATAACCTTCCCGTCATACGCCCCAGACGGCGCTTTTCCCAGGCGACGTAAAGACATACCCACGGCAGTGCAGTCCAGAACAGCCAAGGGGGCAAATCGCAGAGCCACAGTAACAGTACCGCTTGCAGGGCAACCAGAAGCAAAAGCAACAACAACAGAGGGGAGGCAACGACAACGCAGCTCAAACGCGCGCAGCGCTCAAAGTGACCTGGAGAGCGCCTATTTCTGCAGACCGGTGTTGTCACGGATAATCTGCACGATACGGAGCAGCTCCGGGTCAGTAGGATCCTCGCGACGCAGGCACCAGGCGAACAGATCCTGATCCTGTTCTTCCAGCAACTGGATATAGCGCCGTTGGTCTGCAGGTGCCAGGGTATTGTAAACATTGTCTAAAAATGGCAGCAACACCAAATCCAGTTCCAACATGCCGCGACGACTGGCCCAAAACAGGCGGTTGCGATCCATAAGGCGCTTTCCAATCCAGATAAAGGACGCAGTATACCCGCAACCCAGTAAACTTGAAAAAGACGCAAAGCCCCCCAAATACTGCCACCAGACAAACGCAGGTGGGAATACTATGGACCGGCAACAATGGCAGGATTTCCTCAGTGGCCAAGGTGCCATCTGGGAGGGCGAGAAGGCCCATTTTCCTCTTACCAGCAGTGACGACCCACAGGGTCTGCACCTGATTGATCTCAGCCCCATCGGCTCCATCTCCATCCACGGCCCCGACAGCCAAAAATTTCTGCAGGGTCAGATCACCTGCGACCTGGTGAACCTGCCTGATGGGCACAGCACCCTAGGCGCCCACTGCAATCCCAAGGGCCGTATAATCAGCACCTTTAGCGCCCTGAAAGTGTCCCCGAGCAGGTTTATTTTTCGGCTCCTGCGGGACCTTGGGCCTATTGCACAACAGGCACTGGCCAAGTACGCCGTTTTCTTTAACACGCAATTGCAAGATATCAGCGAAAAATCCCTCTGGCTCGGCTTACAGGGCCAGGATGCAGCGGAGCGCGCCGCGCAACTGCTTGGCTACAGCGCACCTGCCACCGGTGCGGTTGTGGCTTTTGATTTTGCAGGTGAGCGCTGTATCGCCCAGTCAGTCAATGAATGCCAACTGGCCCTGCTGGTGCCAGTCACCAAGGCGCAGCAGCTCTGGCAAACGCTCGCCCCACTGTGCGAAGTAACCGGCTATGACCTCTGGCAAAAAGGACAGATTGATGCCGGCATCCCCCAGATCAATGCCGCCACTTCGGGAATGTTTATTCCGCAGATGACCAACCTGCATCTACTCGGTGGTGTGAGCTTCAAAAAAGGCTGTTATACAGGCCAGGAGGTGGTGGCTCGTATGCAATACCGCGGCGCAACAAAGCGCCGCCTCTATCGGGCAAAATGCACTGGCGGCGATCTCCCGGCCAGCGGACTGGAAATCTACGGCGAAGGCAAGCAGAGCATCGGCAACCTGGTGGAGGCCTGCCACAGTCAGGATGGAATACAGCTTCTCGCTGTGCTCACCATCGCCAAAGTAGCCGCCGGCGAAACTCTGCGACTCAAAGACGGCCGAATCCTGGAAATTCAGGAGCTGCCCTACGACGCAGATGCCGACCCGCTAGCTTGATTAAGATTGCCGTTTTATGGATAAAAAGACGACTATATGACCTAGCTTCAGTACGCACAAACGGATGAGTAGGCAGGTGGACTTTAACCTGCAGCCCACGCAGAATTGTAGGTGGCACTTTCGCGTTATACTGCTTTCATCATTCCACCCTGCTTGTTCTCTCCAGTGTATAAAAGCGTGCAGATGGCGTTGTTCTAGGGCCTGTCTACACAAATCAACCTATCTGCAATCAATGAAAAGCTAATGGAAAAACGAAAAATCACATCCGACTTGTCAAAACAGCTAAATATCCTTCGAAATCCCTTTAATTGACGGAACAAGTACTCAAATTCATTTCTTTTTTTTTTACATTTCACGGTCATATTCCCACGGTGCCAATCGACTTACCTTAGGAGGGACAACCGGAGTCATACCAAGATTCCAGTACAAGCTGTCGGGTTTCATCTCCCTCATAAGCTTTGTCCATGATGACGCTAATAATTCCCCAGCTGTTATTCTACAACGTTTTCAGCAAGCTTCTACCTTCTGGCGCATCGCATCACCAGATTGACCGGGAGACAGAGAGAATGTCACCGCAGTCCTGTCATCCGCGGCTACCATGTGAATTTTAGTTGTCCATCCGCCTCTTGATTTTCCGATGGTTTGAGGAGCGTTTTTAATGCACCTGTGCCGTCTGGGTGGACCTTAACAATCGTGCTATCCAGAGACACCTGATCAACCTGAATATTGATAACGTCCACCTCCTGTAGTACTGCAAAAACATAGTCCAAAACACCTTTTTAGCCCAGCGATTAGCTTTCATGTAGATGCTATACCACTTGCCAAACCGTTCCGGGAGACCTCGCCACTTGCAGCCATACTCAGCTATGTACAAAATGGCATTAATGACTCCTATATTCGGTATTTTGACGTTACCACGCTACACAGGCAAAAAGTGTTCAATAACTTCGAATTGCACTTTTGTAATTCCCATAAGCGCAAATCGTAACAAACTTTGTGTAGACAGGCCCTAGTTAATACCTATGGTGGTGGTAGCGTCTTAATTTCCAAAGATGGGTCAATGCGGATGGCGGAATGCCTATAGTTTAGCGATACGAATAATTCCTACCAAAATACTTGAGAGTACCAAGCTCTTGGAGAAAACACTTCAACCTATTGATTTATAGTTTTTTTTCTAAAAACGCTCAAACCTAAGAAACCCTTTAAAAGCAATAAGTTACAGGGAACTCAGTATTGTCGAGAGATCACATCCAACTGCGCAGCCTGCATCCCTTAACGGCGTAAAACAGGATAAAAAGGTAGCAGGGCAGCGCTATCCAGTAAGCATTCACTATGCCGCCGCCGGCCCCGGCAATCCGACCAAAGGCCAGAGGTATCACCGCGCCGCCAGCGATGCCCATAATCAGCAAGGCAGAGCCCTGGGCAGTAAATTTGCCTAGGTTATCCAGAGCGAGCGGCCATATCGTCGGCCACACCAGCGCGTGGGCCAGCCCCATCAGCGCGACAAAAGTCACCGTATCGGGCACCACCGGAATAGCGGTCCAGCCCCACAAGGCGCCAGCAATCGCCGAACTCTCCGCGGAACCGAAAAGCACACCGATTACGCAGAGGCCGCCGGCAATCGCCGAGCCCAGCAGGGCCTGCTGCTGGCTGATAAAACGCGGAATGGCGAAGACACCGACCAGGTAGCCCACCACCATAAACGCCATGGTGTAGGAGGTCAGCGACGCAAAGTTGGCCAGCCCAAGCCGCTCGCCATAGAGGCCGATGGTATCGCCGGCTATCACCTCGACGCCCATATAGGCAAACAGCGCCAGGGCGCCCAACACCAGCTGCGGAAACTGCCAAATCCCGGACTTGGGTTTTCCGTCCACCGGCGCTTCGTCCTCGATATCCGGCAACCGGGAAAATTTCACCAGCCCCACCAGCAGGAACAGCAGTACCGCCATGGCGGTATAGGGCGCGACCAGCCGGTTGGCCACCTCTTCCATTTTTACCGTGCGATCAACTTCCACCAGTTGCGCGACCGTCTCAGCGTTGAATTCCGTAAGGCCAGACAATACCAGGGCGGTGAATACCAACGGCGCCAGCACACCGGCACTCTTGTTGATAATTCCCATCACGGCAATGCGGGTCGCCGCACTCTCTACCGGACCGACTTTCACCACATAGGGGTTTGCCGCAGTCTGCAGTATCGTCAAACCGCCTCCCAGGCCGAACAGGCCCAGCAGGAAAATCGGGTAACTGCCGGTCTGCGCCGCGGGAATAAACACCAACGTCGCCACCGCCATGATGGCGAGACCTATGGCCATGCCGTCACGGTAGCCGGTGCGGCGCAGGATAAAGGACATGGGCAGCGCCATAACGGTGTAGGCGATATAAAAGACAAAGGTCACGAAGAGCGCCTGGAAGTCGTTCAAGTCGCAGAGAATTTTCAGGAATGGAATCAGCGAGCCATTCAGCCAGGTGACAAAGCCGAAGATAAAGAAGAGCAGGCCGATAATCGCCATCGGTAGGAGGCTGCCCTTCGACTCGCTGGAGATATTTTCGAGGGAAACAAGGATACTCATTGGCGCTCCCACCTATATTTTTTTAACCAGCCCCGGCTGCCGAAAAAGAATACTAAAGCCGGACGCAAAGGCCCTGATGGCGCGGGAATTTACGGCCAAGGATGGCCGTGGATAGCGTACACGGATGTATTCACAGCGTGTCCCGCAAACTTCCAGCGGTAGCAGGGGCGAAAAGTGCCCCATTTCAAGGGGCTTCTGATAGTCCCGGCGGTCCGGGACGTGAATCAGAAATTAACGCTTACACCCAGGTTGACCAAGCGTCCGTAGCGCGCCAGGTGGCTGACCTGATCCGAGCGCAGTATGTAGCCCCAGTTGCGCTCGTTGGTGATGTTGTTCACGCTGAGACTCACATTAATGCTGTCCGTCCAGTCGTAGTCGGCGCTAAAGTCGAACTGGCCGTAGTCCGCATCCCAGCTGGGGCCACCCCAGGCGTCAGGATTGGTCATCACCTTGCCGCGCCAGTTGTAGGCCAGCCGCGCCTGCAAGGCGTCGCCCTCGTAGTAGAGTACCACGTTGTAGGAGTTTTTCGGCATGCCCCGGAAAGGCAGGCCCGCGGCGCGGCGCTCGCGGTCATCGTACTCGCTGTCCACATAGGTGTAGTTCAGCTGTATGCCGAGGCCGCCGAAAACACCCGGCAGAATGCCGGCGAAGGACTGTTGATAGGCCAGCTCGGTACCGCGTACCTCCGCGCCCTCTTCTCCGTTGATGGCGCTGTAGACAGCGAAGTTGCGGCCGTCGATGGTGCGTGTGCCGTTGCGTCCCGACTCGATAAAGGACTCGATATCCTTGAGGAAGAAGGTACCAGTCACCGCACCGTAGTCGGAGAAATACCACTCGAGGCCGGTATCAAACTGGCTCGCGCGCATCGGCTCCAGCCCGGGGTTGGAGCTGTGCAGCTCGAACTCGCGCAGGTTCAGGTAGCTGTAAGCCGTGAGGGAATCTATCTGCGGCCGGGTGATCACCTTGGCCGCGCTGAAACGGTAGATCAGGTCATCGCGCAGGTTCCACTTGAAGTTCAGGCTCGGCAGCACATCCGTGTAGGAATCCTCGAAATCCATCTGGCGCTGGTAATCTGACTCATCACCGACATACTGCAGCTCGCCGGGTTCATCCCCCGCCTCGAAGCGCACCGCGTCCACGTCCAGCGAGTAGCCGGAGCTGGTCACTGTGGTCTCTATGGCCCGCAGTCCCAGGTTCAGGGTGAAGGGCCGCTCCAACAGCTCGCTCTGCAGATCGGCCTGCACATAGGCCGCAAGGGTGGATTCGCCCACGGTGAAGGAATCGTTGGGGCGGAACTGGGCTTTGACTAGATCATTGGCGGCATCGGCGCTGATCGACTCATAGAAAGCGAACAGTTTGTCGTAATCGAAGCTGGCCCAGGGCGCCGGGTGAGAGCCAGCTTCACCGTCGAGGAAATTGTCGAAACGCGGGGCCACCAGAACATCCGCCGGTAGGCGGAACAGATCGAAGCCGGCGATATTCTCCGCCGCCGACATATCCGGAGAATACTGCGGGTATCTTTCAAACTGCTCGCCGGCATTGCTGAAGATGGATGGGCCGACCGAACGGTAGGAATCCCGTTCCTTGGCCTGGTCGCCATAGTTGATGCCGAACTGCACCGAGGAGACGATGGAGTCCAGAGGCGCCCAGTCGCCGTCGAACTTGAACTCGGTCACCTTGTCCCGGATCTCGTTGCCGTAGTTGTAGCTGTAGTGGGCACCGAACGGAGAGTTGTGAGACAGGGCCGGGGTCATGGTGATATCCGGCAGCAGGTTGCCGCCGGACTGGTCAATGCGGATCTCGTCCACGAAGCCGCGCGCGACTATATAGCGGTTGTCGCCGTTGTTGGTATTCTCCGATTCAGAGTGGGAAACATCCACGGTCAGGGTCAGGTTGTCGCGGACATGCCAGGCCACATTGTTTCCGACCTGGAAGGTTTCGGTCTTGCGCGGGAGCGAGGTGTTCAGCAGCTCGGCCATGGCGCCGTCGCTCAAGGTCAGCGCATTAACCAGGCCATCATCATCGAAGCCCAGGTCGGTGACATTGGGAATGCCCGGCGTCCAGTCCTCGTCATAGGTGACGAAGGAGATTTCGTACTGCTCGCCGTTGGTGTCGTAGGCGGAGTAGATGCTGTCGAAATTCACTTCGACATCGCCCCGCGGTTGCCACTGCAATGCCAGGCTGGCACCGATCCGCTCGCGGGTATCCTGCCAGTTGGTGTAGCGCACATAGCCGGGAATGATGGAGCCGTATTCGTTGTCCACCGCCGGATCGAATTCGCCGTTGCCGTCCACATCCTGGCGCACGGTGATCGAGTCCTCGTTGCCCCGGTTGTAGAAACCCTCGCCCTGGTAGGCGTCAGTGCGCAATGTGCGCTCCGAGTAGACCGCGGTCAGCAGCGCGCCGAAGGTGCCGTCGGCAAAGGTGTTGCTGACCAGGAAGGAAGCCTGAGGATTCATCTCCTCGGTGCGATCCTCGTAGATGCCCTTGACCGACCCGGATACGGTCAGGCCGGAGAAATCCAGCGGGCGCCGGGTCTGGATATTGACCACCGAACCGATGCCGCCCTCCTGGGTTTTGGCCACCGGCGATTTGTATACCTCGACACCTTTCAAGAGTTCGGCGGCAATCAGGTCGTAGTTGAAATCGCGGCTGCTGTGCTCGGAGGCCATGCGGCGGCCGTTGATGGTAGTCACGTTGTAATCGCCGCCCAGGCCGCGCACGGTGATATTCTGCCCCTCGCCGGCATTGCGGGTGATAGTGACGCCGCTCATGCGCTGCAGCGCCTCGGCGATATTCTGGTCCGGGAACTTGCCGATATCCTCGGCCATAATGGCGTCCACCACATTGACCGAGTTTTTCTTGATATCCAGCGACGATTTGATGCTGCTGCGTATACCGTAGACCTCCACCTCTTCCACCACCTTATCCGATACCGGCTTCAGGTCGTCGGTTGTCCGCTCTGCTTCCTTCTCCTGCGCCATACCCTGCGATGCCAAGCCCAGAGCGCCGATTGCCAGGCTGAGGACGTGCTTTTTACTTTTAATCATGGTTCACCTTCCCTTATTTATAGTTTTATGAATGGTTTGGAAACTCGGCGGGCTTATACGAGCTGATGCATCGGGCGGGCGCGGGGCCCGCCGCGGTCAGCTGACGACGCCCAAGGGTATTGCCGTTTTCCAAGCGCCGCGGGTAAAGTCCGGGAAGTCCACGCTGTCGCCGCGGTTTTTCACTGAGGCCTCGGACAGCGGGGTCACCGCGGACCAGGCGGCCGCATCGTAGACATCCTGATCCAAGGGCAGGCCGTTGCGCAGGCAATAGACCAATCGCCAGAACATCAGGAAGTCCATGCCGCCGTGGCCGCCGTTGCGCTCAGCCACCTCACCCATACGGCGCCACAGTGGGTGATCGTAGCGCTCATACCAGTAATCCATGTCGTAGTCCCACTCGTGGAAACTCTTGCGACCGCCCTTCTCCAGAGCGATGCGGTTGGGGAAGCCGGCAAAGACGCCGTTGGTACCCTGGATATGGTTGTGGCGGCTGTAGGGTCGCGGCGTGGTGGTGTCGTGCTGGACCATGATGGTCCTGCCCTTCACCGTCTTGATCAGACTGGTATTGATGTCACCGGCGATATAGTTGAGCCGGTTGCGCTGGTGATCCGCGGGAAACTCGCGCTCGGCATAGGCGGCGCGCCCCAGCGCCGGGCTGCTCATGGAGTTCATGTAATCGAAGCGGTCGCCGCGGTTGATGTTCATGTATTGGGCGATGGGCCCCAGGCCGTGGGTCGGATAGAGGTTGGCGTCGCGCAGCGCGTGCCAGCGGGTGCGCCAGGAGCCGGTCTTGCGGTCGACCTCCTTCATCTGCCAGCGCAGTTCGTGGATATAGGCGGCCTCGCCGTGCAGCAGATCTCCGAGCAGGCCCTTGCGCACCATATTCAGGGCCATCAGCTCGTCGCGGCCGTAGCAGACATTCTCCAGCATCATGCAGTTCTTCTGGGTCTGCTCGGCGGTGTCTACCAGTAGCCAGGCCTCATCGATGGTCAGCGCCGCAGGTACCTCCACCATGGCGTGCTTGCCGGCCAGCATGGTTTCCACGGCCATCGGCGTGTGCCAGCGCCAGGGGGTGGAGATGATGACCATATCGATATCGTCGCGTTCCAGCAGATCGCGGTAAGCGTACTCATTCTTGCCGTAGGCCGCCGGGCGTGGCATTCCCCTGGCCGTGACTATATTGACGGCGCGATCCAGCACCTGCTGATCGATATCACAAATACCCCTAATCTCGACTCCGTCGACATTGCAGAAGTGCTTGACCGCACCGACGCCGCGCTGGCCAACACCGATAAAGCCGACCCGGACTGTCTCCATCGGCGGCACCACCAGCCCCATCACCGACTTCTGGCCGGTCAGCGGGGAGCCGCCTATCACCCCTCTACCAGTAGTAGTTGCGCAGCCGGCGGTGGCCGCGGCGGTGGCCGCTGCCAGGCTCGCTTTGAGGAAATTGCGACGATCGATCGAACTCATTTTTATATTCACCCTTTGTCCAGACAGTCGGAATTCGCAGGCTTCCGACAATAACCAAGCGAAACCCATCGTTCAACTAAAAAATGCTTCGAAAACTTTCACTTTTTGATCAGAAGAAATCAATTCGACGCCTAAATTTTTATATAACCTGTTGAATAATAAATATTTTCAAAAAATGAAAGCATATAAAAAATAAAATTTTATTGAAAGAAAACGAAAGTTTCGTAGAATAACGACAGATTCCCCGCGAGAAAGAGCCGTGCCCACAAACACGATTGAGAGAAGACACGACATCATCCAGACTGCCGCCGATGCCGGGCGCGTGCAGGTTTCGGAACTGGTAGAGAAGTACAGCGTCTCTGCGGTAACCATCCGCGGCGACCTCAACTACCTGCACAAGAAGGGGCTGCTGGTGCGTACCCACGGCGGCGCCGTGGCCAGCAATCGGGTCACCCAGGAGCTGTCGGTGCAGGAAAAGGTCACCGAGCACCTGGACATCAAGCGCCGGCTGGCCGCGACCGCCGTCAAGGAGATCCGTGAGCAGGACACCATCATCCTGGACTCGGGCACCACCACCGCCGAAATAGCCCGGCAGCTGCGGGATTTCGAGCGCCTGCTGGTCATGACCAATGGCCTCAATGTGGCCCAGCAGCTGCTCGACGCCGAGGGGATAGAGGTGCTGATGACCGGCGGCACCCTGCGCAAGAAGTCCCTCTCCTTCTACGGCCGCCCGGCCGAGGAAATGCTGCGCTGCTACCACTTCGACAAGGTATTCCTGGGAGTCGACGGCATCGACTTCCAGGGCGGCATCACCACCCACTTCGAGTACGAGGCCAACCTGAACCGGCTGATGTGCAAGGTGGCCCGCCAGGTGATCGCGGTCACCGACTCCTCCAAGTTCAACCGCTCCGGCGTGCACAAGATCTGCGATTTTGCCGACATCGACATACTGATCACCGACGCCGGCATACCCGACACCTTTCACCAGGCGATCTCCGAGGTCGGTGTAAAGGTGGTGATCGTCGACTGAATGCATTCAGAAAAAGTAACAACAAGGGATTCCTATGCTGCAAGATTTGATCACCGCCAATCTCAGCGGACAGCCGCGGGGCATCTACTCCGTCTGCTCCGCCCACGGCCTGGTGCTGGAGGCGGCCATGGAGCAGGCGCTGGCGGACGGCACACCCCTGCTGATCGAGGCTACCGCCAACCAGGTGAACCAGTTCGGCGGCTATACCGGCATGCGGCCGGTGGACTTCTTCGACTATGTGATGACGCTGGCCGACGGGGTCGGGCTGGATTCTGCACGGGTACTGCTCGGCGGCGATCACCTGGGGCCCGTGTGCTGGCAGGCTGAGACGGCCGAGACGGCCATGCAGAAAGCCCGCGACCTGATCGACGCCTATGTGGCCGCCGGCTTCAGCAAGATTCACCTGGACTGCAGCATGCCCTGCACCGACGACCGGCTACCGCTGGCGGACAAGATTATCGCCGCCCGCGCCGCCGACCTGTGCAGCGTCGCCGAAGAGGCTGCCAAGCGCCGCGGTAACAAGAGCAAAATCGTCTATATCATCGGCACCGAAGTGCCGCCGCCCGGTGGCGCCAGAGAGGCAATTGCCGAGCTGGAAGTGACGGCCCCGTCCCAGGCGCGCAACACCATAGCGCTACACCGCGCCGCCTTCGAAAAGCTGGGGCTAACGAAAGCGTGGCAGCGCGTGATCGGCCTTGTGGTGCAGCCGGGGGTGGAGTTCGATCACACATCCGTCATCGACTACCAGCCGGCCAAGGCGGAAAAACTCAAGGCGCTGGCCGAAGAGGCGGGCGGCATCGCCTTCGAGGCCCACTCCACCGACTACCAGACCCTGCAGAGCTACCGGCAACTGGTGCGCGACCACTTCGCGATACTGAAAGTGGGCCCCCAGCTGACTTTCGCCCTGCGCGAAGCCCTGTTTGCCCTCAGCCATATCGAGGAGGAGCTGCCCGGCATCGCGCAGAAATCCAACTTGCGCTATGTCTGCGAACAGCGCATGCGGGACCAGCCCAAATACTGGCAGGCCTTCTACAAAGTGGCAGCGGAGCAGTTGCCACTTTACCGCAACTACAGTTACAGCGACCGCATCCGCTATTACTGGCCCGACGAAGAAGTACAGCAAGCCAGCGCCCGGCTGCTCCACAACCTGTCGGACAAACCGATTCCGCTGCCGCTGGCCAGCCAGTACTTCCCGGAGGAGTACCGGGAGATTCGCGAGGGCCGGCTCTCTAACGAACCGCACGCGCTGGTGAAAGCGCGCATCCGCAAGGTCACCGCCGCCTACGCCGAAGCCTGCTGGAAGCAGTAACAAAGGACCAGGACGATGTACGAGAATTTAGCGATCAACAAGGCCAAACTGCGCACACAAAACGGCGAGCACACAGCGCGGGAAATTGCTCAGCAACCGGATGTGTGGCTGGGCACAGCCCAACTGGTTCAGCAGCAGCGGGGCGAACTCGACAGCTGGCTCAAGCCCCTGCTCGAGCGGCGCGACCTGCGCATTATTCTGACCGGTGCGGGCACTTCCGCCTATGTGGGCGAAACTCTGGCGCCCTACCTGACCCGGGTTATGGAGCGCCGCGTCGAGGCGATCAGCACCACTGACCTGGTCAGCAACCCGCAGGATTACCTGCTGCGGCAGCAGCCCACATTGCTGATCTCCTACGCCCGCTCCGGCAACAGCCCGGAGAGTGTCGGCGCCTACGACCTAGCCGATCGGTGTGTCGACGACTGCTATCACCTGGTCATCACCTGCAACCGCGACGGCGAGCTCGCCGCGCGCGCGCGCAGCGGAGACAACAGCTATTCGCTGCTGATGCTCGCAGAGACGCTCGACCAGAGCTTCGCCATGACCAGCAGTTTTACCGCCATGCTCGTCGGCACACTGGAAGTATTTGCTCCCGGCACGGGGCAGGTGGAAATCCTGGCCGGGAACACCCGCACTCTTCTTGAAACCCGGCTCGACATAGTGCGCGTACTAGCGCAGCGGGACTTCCGGCGCGTAGTATTCCTCGGTTCCGGCGGCCTGAGGGGCATAGCAACGGAGGCCGCACTGAAGATGCTGGAACTGACTGCGGGCAAGGTGGACTGCAACGCGGAGAGCCCGCTCGGCTTCCGCCACGGCCCCAAGTCGATGCTCAACAAATCCACCCTGGTGCTTCTGCTGCAGAGCAACGACAGCTACTGCCGCGGCTACGACGACGATCTGCTCGAAGAACTGCGCCGCGATGGCACTACCGAGTGGATTTCCTGCCCGGCGGACCTGGTCGACACCTGCGGCCTCAAGGACGCTTGGCTGGCCCTCTACTACATCGTCTTCGCGCAGCTGCTGGCCTTCTACAAATCTCTTGCGCTGGGCATCACGCCGGACAACCCCTGCCCCACCGGCGAGGTCAACCGGGTAGTCCAGGGCGTAACCATACATCCATTTACCACGGGGAATAGGCGTTGATTTACGGCGTAGATATCGGCGGCACCAAGATAGAGTTTGCCTGCTTCGACGCAGACTTGAACAAACTCGAAAGCGAGCGGCTGACCACACCTGTCGATGACTATGGGATTTTTATCGATACACTCGTCGGACTGGTGAAGAACGCAAATCGCCGCCACCGCTGCAAGGGCAAAGTCGGCATCGGTATGCCGGGCCTGATCGATGCCGAGGGGCGCTCGCTGTCCGCCAATATCGCCTGCGCCAGTGGCAAAAAAGTGGCGGAGTCGCTGGCGGCGCGACTCGGGCACAGGGTAGTCGTAGAGAACGACTGCCGCCTGTTCGCCCTGTCCGAATCCCGCGGCGGTGCGGGCGAGGGTTTCCGCCATGTGTACGGCGCCGTGCTCGGCACCGGCGCCGCCGGGGGCCTGGTGATCAACGGCAGACTCTACCGCGGCCGCCAGGGTATCGCCGGCGAATACGGCCACCATCCACTACCGGCCGGCCTGCGGAAAAAGTACCAGCTGCCGCTGCTTCGCTGCGGCTGCGGACTCCTCGGCTGCCTGGAAACCTATATCACCGGCCCGGGCCTGGCGGCGCTGCACCGACAGCTGTGGGGCGAGGAAATCGAAATACCGACGCTGGTGCAGCGCTGGCGCGACGGAGACCCGCGGGCGCTGAATACCAAAGCCGTGCACCTGGACCTGTTGGGCGCGGCCTTCGCCAATTTGGTAATGGCGCACGACCCGGATATCTTCGTTCTGGGCGGCGGCCTGTCCAACATACAGGAACTCTACCGGGATCTGCCCGGCGCCATAGAAAATCTGCTTTTCCCCGGCTTCAGCGCCCCGCCAGTGGTGCCGCCTAAATTCGGCGATGCCAGTGGCGCTCGCGGCGCCGCCCTGCTCGCCCTCCCCAGTGCTCAGGAACAAAAAATAGCTACGGATGAAGACTGACAACTATTACCTCAGGGCCGCGCGCGCAATCACTGAAACAGAGGACCTGGCCGATCACTGCCTGCGCATAGAGGACGGCCGTATCGCCGACATTACCGACACACTCGGCGGCGAACTGCCGTTAATAGAACTGCCGGGCGCGACCCTGGTTCCCGGCATGATTGACCTGCATATCCACGGCCGTGAGGGCTGCGATGTGATGGACGCGACTCCGGAAGCGCTGGATACCATCTCCTGCTCCCTGGCCCACCACGGCGTCACCGGCTTTCTCGCCACCACTGTGACCAGTAGCTGGGAAGAGACCCTGGCCGCGATGGACAACCTGGGCCGCGCCGCACTGACCACCCAGCCCGGCGCCCAGGTGCTGGGCGGCTACAGCGAAGGCCTTTTCTTTGCCTGCAAGCACAAGGGCGCACACAACGAGCACTACTTCCTCACACCGAGCCGTGAGCGTATCGACGCACTGCTGAAGGCCGCCCACGGACAACTGAAAGTGCTGGCTCTAGCGCCCGAAATTGAAGGGGCCACAGAGATAATCCCCTACCTGACGGAAAAAGGCGTAAAGGTGATGCTGGGGCACACCGACGCAGATTACGAGCAGACCATCGCGGCACTGGGCGCCGGCGCTTGCGGTGGCGTGCACGTATTCAACGGCATGCGCGGCATCCACCACCGCGACCCCGGCTGCACTGGCGCCGTGCTGATGGAAGATGTCAATGTGGAAGTGATCGCCGACGGTGTGCACTTGCACCCGGCGATACTGCAGATGATCTGCAAATTAAAGGAACCGGGGAAAATCACTCTGATCAGCGACTGTATCAATGCCGGTGGCCTGACGGACGGGCGTTACATGTTGGGGAAAATGGAAGTGGATCTGAAACAGGGTATCGCCAGGACCAATAGCGGCTCACTGGCCGGCAGCACCCTGACCCTGGAGAGGGCGGTGGCCAACCTGCACAGGCTGGCGGGTATCGACTTTCGAGATGCGGTGCATATGGCCAGCCTGTCGCCGGCAAAGTTTCTGGGTATTGACGACCGCACCGGATCGATTGCCTGCGGCAAGGATGCGGATATCGCCGTGCTCGACGGTAACGGAAATGTGCGGGCGACGCTGTATCGCGGTGAATTGATCTATTGCGACGAAAATATGCGTGGCCGGTTTACCAATCGG
>NZ_JAVAMR010000041.1:0-30951 GCF_030731025.1 Microbulbifer sp. 2205BS26-8
AGTATGAATCATGGGGTTTATCCTTGGTTTTGGTTTCAGGTTTCGTCAGCTTCATCAAAACCGGTAAACCCCCCCTTTTCAAGGAGATGTGTCAGATTTGGTCTGAACTAATACATCTAACAGCAGCTACGACTTTAGACCGGAGCGAATTGCCGGGCAGGCGGTTACACAGAATTATTCACACTCTCGCTAAAAGAAACTATAGCGAAAGCCCAATTGACCACGAATCCCATAATACTCTACTTGCTTCGGCCTATCTTTATCGCCAATATAATAAGTCAAAGGCTCATTAGTCAAGTTTAAGGCCTCAGCAAAAATAACCAAATTGTCTCTAAGCGTATAATTTGCACTCATATCCAGACTTGTGTAAGCTCCGTAGTACTGGTCTTCATTTTTATTACCACCATGCTCTTCAATATACTCTCCCTTATGGTTTTGAGCCAGGCGGATGGAGAAAGCGCCATCATCATAATAGATAGAGAGATTGTGTAATAAATCAGCCTGACGGGAAATCGGCACTGCACCATCACGGTCCGGAATCCGCATTTCTGAATCCATCATGGTTAAATTTGTCGATACCCCAATATTTGAGAGAAATCCAGGGAGGAAATCCAATTTGCGCACCAGATTAAATTCCAACCCCCTTAGCCACGCATCATCACCATTTTCCGGGCTATAGATATCGACCCCTGACACCCCGTTGTATTCACCTTCTTTCACATCTTTAAAAATTGGATCTGTAACCTCTTTATAAAAGAAACCAGCAGATAAAATCCCGGATTCATTAAAATAGTACTCATACATCATATCCAGATTCCAAGAGTAAGTAGGATCAAGATCTGGATTACCTCCTATAAACTCATTATCGTGCTCGGCATAGTACCCTCCCGGATTCAGGTCACCAAAGTCCGGCCTGGCAAAGGTTCTGGTCAGTGCAAACCTGATATTGCTATCTTCTGTGAGAACATATTTTAGATGTGCCGATGGCAGAATGGATAAATACTCTTTATCACCATTAAACGGCACCAAATAGCCGTTATTAGCTTCATCGTTAACAAATACCTGGCTTTCCACCTTCGTTTGTGTCTGAGTGAGTCGTAATCCCATTACAAGAGTGGCTCTATCTGAAAGCTCATAATTACCCATACCATAAGCCGATAGGTGCCTCTCTGTTAGCTCAAAATTTCGCCCAAGAGCCCCTCCATTTTCAACTAGATCTGATTCTTCGGGAACCAAAATGAACTTATCTCGATTTTGGTTCCAAAAATTCTCCATTTGAGACATTGAAGCTACCTGAGAGAATTGAGAGTCATAGTTGATATCCAGCTCGGATAGGAAATCATTTCTACCAGGCTGATCAGACAAGGGGAAGTCAGAGAGAACAGGGGCAGGCCCATAGTTTTCCTCATCCCAAGCGAAAAATGCATCGGAGAATTCAGAGACCCGTTCCTTGTCCCGATATTTCATTCCGAATTTTAACTCCAGCTCACTGGAAAACTGGGAAGTAAAGTCAAAAGTGGCTACCACTTTATCCTTTTCGTTGACATACACTTTATATAGTTCAACCCAAGATAGGCTGGACTGGGTTGGGTCCATTACAAAACCATCCGGGAGGTGATTGGGTATATTTTCTGCTGGGTCAGTACCACCATCGATTTGGTTGTAAGCTAGCCCGTCATCATCCAGACCAACATAACCTACTTCCGTTTGATCAAAACGCATTACAAAATAAGAGCGATCCTCTTTATTGGGTGTATTCCCATAGCGGAATTCATTATCATAGCTGGCTAAATTCCAATTCAGATGGTTATCATCACCAAAAAAGTGCTCTCCACCAACTTCAACACCTTGCATACGTGTTATCAAAGTATTGTGGATATGCTGAAGTTCCATTCTATCTTTATCGAACCGCAACCTGTGCTTGTAATGTGTCTCCTCATCTTCTAATGTTCCATACAAACCACGAGCAAAAATCTTACCTCCTTCTTCCAATCGGTATTCAGTAGCAAGGTTTAACCCCAGGGTATCTCTGGTTCCGGTATAATCCCGCAGTTCCAATCGATATATTCCCTCCCCTTTACGGCGGGGCTCGTAGTTATCTGTTGCCCAATCCCTGCTCCAACCAGTTACATTGGCCAAAAATCCCCATTTACCACCTTCACTTCTATCCCCATAAAGAATGCTCATGGATTTAATATCACCGTCGGCTTTATCCGCATAGCCACCAGATAGGGATATATCCAAAGTGCGTTCTTCAGGGGCTGTACGAGTCACAAAATTAACATTGCCGCCAATAGAGTCACCTTCCTGATCCGCGGTAACAGCCTTAGAAACCTCAATACGTTCAATCAGCTCCGATGGAAAGAAATCAAAAGCCGTAGCCCTGCTGGTAGTTTCCTCTTCTGCAGATGGCAAACGATGACCATTAAGGCTAGAAGAATTCCATTGGGACGGGAGGCCACGCACAGCGACAAACCGCCCTTCCCCCTGGTCACGCTCGATAGATACGCCTGCGACTCTTTGAACTGCCTCTGCGGCGTTACGATCCGGTAACTTACCTATACCATCTGCCGATACCACATTAACAATCCGGTTGGATTCCCTCTGTAACTCCAGGGAATGTAACTCTGTCTCAAACATTCGTCCAAGCACAACAATCTCTTCTATTTCGCTATCATCCTGGATACTCTGCTTACTACTTTCTTGTGCATAAGCGTAATTTACTTGTCCCGCTAGCAGAGCAATCGTTGCAGGCAATAATTTGACATAAATCATTTTACTTCCCCGTATCAATCAAAAAATGATTGGCAAATTTTTATCGACACAAGTTAACTTGCTCGATCATCAACATAAATCTGGACTAGACCAGAATCCTAAATTGTCGGTGTGACGTTTGTATAACAGGAGTGTGAATATTCTCGGCGAATATATTTTCCTAATTACCACTCTTACTAAGTCACATTTAACTGTAGATAAACATAGTTATCTCATTGATCTGCAAGGGAATCCGCCATGGCCCGCAACAAGGTACAGTTCCAGAAAGGCACCAACTTGAGCGAATTCATTGGTCAGTACGGCAGCGAAGAGAAGTGCTTCTTCGCTCTCTATCGCTGGCGATGGCCAGAGGGCTTCCGTTGTCCTCACTGTGGCCATGATGAGTGCTGCCAACTTGCCTACCAAAAGCTGCAGCAGTGCAATCAATGCCGTCGGCAGACCTCAATTACCGCCGGTACCATATTCGACTCCAGTAAGCTGACCTTGACCACGTAGTTCCTAGGCATTTATCTCATCACCCAGGATAAGAAGGGCATTTCCAGCATGAAAGTGCCACCTGGGGATCTCCTACAACGCCGCCTGGTGCATGAAGCAGAAGCTCATGCAGGTGATGCTGGAGCGAGACCAACAATACAAGTTGTCCGGCTTCATTGAGTTGGACGGTGCCTATCTCGGTGGTGAGCGCACCGGATGCAGGCCCGGGCGCGGCGCCGAAGACAAAACATCTTTCGTGACTGCCGTTGAAACCACCAAGGAAGGCCATCCCACCCGGGTTAAACTCTCCGTCGTCAAAAGCTTCCGAAGCACCGAGATTGCCGCTTGGAGCAAGCGTCACCTGAGTGGAGGCAGCACCGTTATCTCGGATGGTTTCGCGTGCTTCAATGCCGTCACTGAAGCCGGTTGCGACCACGACAAAATCGTCTGCGGTGGTGGCCGCGTCTCCGTTGAGGAGCCCAAGTTCTACTGGGTGAACACGGTGTTCGGCAATTTAAAGAACGCATTGCGTAGTACCTACCACGCGATACGGCCAAAATATGCGCAGCGTTATCTGGCGGAGTTCCAGTATTGCTTCAACAGCAGATTCGACCTGTGCGCGCTGATTCCGCGGCTTGTCTACGACTCTCTCAGGACTCCGCCAATGCTAGAAGGACTGCTGAAACTTGACTTAGCCTAGATGGTAATTAGGTATATTTTTGAAAAGACTTTTACCACATGGGAGATTATTAAATTTAGAAAAGACTGTCACAAAAGCGCAATCATAAGCACTTAGAATCTGGTCTAGACCAAAAGATTACTATCGATCAATATGGAAAAAACCAGTAAAAAACGGGAATCTGCTTCCAGCAAAGATTTCAACAGTGAGCTTTTCTTACTACTCTTTTCTGGAGTCGCTGCATTCTTCACTTATTTTTGTATGTACGCTTTCCGCAAGCCCTTTGCAGCAGCATCTTACGCCAATATTTCCGGTTGGGAATTCACTCTAGACTTTAAAACCGCACTTATAATTTCCCAAGTATTGGGTTATGCGTTTTCAAAAATTATCGGGATTAAGGTTGTCTCAGAGTTACGGCCATTGCAGCGGGGAAGAATGCTGGTACTTCTGGTTCTTTTCAGTCATCTTGCCTTGATAGCATTCGCATTGATCCCCGCTCCTTATAATGTTGTCATGCTTTTTTTTAATGGTCTCCCCCTTGGAATGGTGTGGGGACTAGTATTCAGCTATTTAGAGGGGCGTCGTCTGACTGAGGCACTAGGCGCCATTTTATGTGTTAGCTTAATCGTCTCTTCAGGAGCCGTAAAAGCAGTAGCTGCATATCTAATGCTGGAATGGAAAGTGCCGGAAATCTGGATGCCTGCAACCGTGGGCTTATTATTTCTACCTGCACTGATTCTATCGACATTTACACTCAGTAGAATTCCCCAACCCAACCAAGCAGACATCCGTGCACGAAAACAAAGAGTACCAATGACGACTGAAATGCGTTGGACTTTCGTCAACGAAACGAATCTGGGATTGTTGGCTTTAATCATTGCTTATGTATTCCTAACGGCATTTCGTGACTTCTCTGATAATTTCGCTGCAGAGCTTTGGCAAGCTTTGGGTTATGGTGAGGCGCCTCAAGTCTTCCTTACCAGCACTTTACCCGTGGCACTGGTAGTTTTAGCATCCCTGGCACTACTTATTTTTGTACGTAAGAACTATCGCGCATTGCAGCTAAACCAGCTATTAGTCGCCGCTGGGGGAGTAATCTGTATAACTGCAACTCTTGCATTTGAGGCTGATATTGTATCCGGAACTACCTGGATGATTGCGATCAATATCGGGCTCTATATAGGCTATGTTCCATTTAACTGCTTGTTGTTTGAACGTCTGGTCGCTTGCACCAAGAGCCTAGGTAACGCAGGGTTTGTGATTTATCTGGCAGATAGCTCGGGTTATATCGGCAGCATTGGTGTCATGCTCTATAAGACTTTCGCGCAACCAAACCTAAACTGGTTACAGTTTACTCAGCAACTTTCCTATGCTACTGGTTTTGCATGTATTTTGTTAATGCTGCTCTCACTTCTTTTCTTTCGCCGCTTGCACCGTAATTCTTCTTCACGGTCGAGGCTTATTACTTCTCCAGTGTAAAAAAGGTTATAGAGCAGTTATGAAATTCGATATTGCCATTGTCGGTGCCGGGATATTAGGCAGTTTTGCTGCTTACCATGCACTCAAATCCGGAAAAAAAGTACTGTTAATTGAAGCCAGCACTAAGCCTCACGGAGCCACGGTACGCAATTTTGGCCAAGTAGTACCATCTGGTATGAATCTAAAACTATGGCGAAAGCTGGGGCGACGATCGCTGGAACTTTATGGCGAGTTGGCGACAATAATGCCGGACGCACTCTGGCAGCATGGCTCTCTCTACGTGGCTTCTTCTTTAGAAGAGGCCAATCTACTAGAGGAAATGCATGAGATTAATCGTGAGACTAACTACGTTTCCAAGCTTCTTACCTCGACGCAGTGTCACAAGCAAATTAATTTACTAAAGCAGAGTTACTGCCATGGTGGCCTCTACTATCCACAGGAAATGAGTGCCGAAAGCTCCCTGCTAATGAAGTATTTTTGGAAACTACTTGAAGACACGAAAAATTTACATTTTAAGAAGGCATCTCCGGTAATAGCCGTAGAGGAAGTCAAAAATGGGGTCCAACTTCGCTGCTCAACAGGTGAGTTTTTTATTTCAGAACAGGTAATGATTTGTTGTGGCCACCAACTTAGTCATTTATTTCCGAACTTATTACAAACAGAACAACTACAGCTTAGTAAATTGCAGATGTTGCGTACCCAACAAATCAAGGGAGTAAAAATACCAGGGAACCTGCTTACAGGTCTGACAATACGTCGCTATGAAGCATTTAAAAGTTGTCCTAATTATAAAAATCTACCGAAGCCCCATATTGATCCAAGCTATGGGAAATTTGGTATCCACCTTCTGTTTCGACAATCTGCCGATGGCAGCATCATCATTGGCGATTCTCATGAGTACTTCACTGCCCAGGACTCAGGCACTTTGGACTATGCAATATGTCAGGAAATCAACTCACTGATGGTAGCTGAAGCCAAGCGTATCCTTAATCTACCCCATTTAAATGTTGCCAGGATTTGGAATGGCTATTACAGCCAGGAAAGTAGCCAAGGCGTATTCCTAAAATCCGCAACAGAAAATATTCATTTAATAACCGGTATTGGAGGAAAAGGTATGACAACCGGACCAGCATTAATGGAACGGGTGGTGAAGGGTATTTTGGACAAGATCCCTCTAGATGAGTGCTTAATCGATGAGAGCTAATGTTGTCGATAAAATTAAACAGTTCTTTTTGCAGTACGGGAATTTAACACTTGGAGAAAAATGCACGCAGCTACAGCATGCTACCCAGTGTGCCACCCTGGCGGAACACTCTAGTATCTCCGATGAAATGACTGTTGCAGCGTTTCTTCATGATATCGGCCATCTCCACGCTATAAAGGAAAAAATACCCGGGACGGATACTGAAGGCTACAGTGCACATGACCTAATAGGTGCAGATTTACTCGAAAGGTGGGGTTTTCCTAATACAGTCACGAAGCCTATCGCCCTACATGTTCAAGCTAAAAGATTTTTAATGAGTACAGATAACATTTATGAGACACGGCTATCCGCAGCAAGCCACAAAACCCTAAAAAAACAAGGCAAAAGAATGACAGATAAAGAAAAAGATAATTTTCTTAATGCCCCCTTCGCCGAGGATGCTCTGCGTCTGCGCGAGTGGGATGATTCAGGAAAAGTGCCTGGTTTAGCCGTAGCTCCTCTAGATCACTGGCTTAAGATCTGCTCAAAGGTACTTAGTCGACAGATATTTTACCGCTCAACTCCCCTATAAATTACCAAAAAGGAGATAATCCATGGAACCACTACAACTTAAAGCTGCTATCCTCGACTGGGCCGGAACCTTAGTAGATTTTGGCTCCCGCGCCCCTTTACATGCGTTTATGCAAATTTTTGCTGAGGCTGGAGTTACGGTCAGCGAAGAGCAAACCCGTATTCCAATGGGTACTGAGAAGAAAGAACATATTCGCCAGATGCTACAACAAAATTCCATTCAAACTGCCTGGCAAGTGGTTCATGGGCGCCCATCCCAGGAATCTGATATAGACGAACTATATCGCCGTCTGGCCCCGATACAGATTCAGGAAATCGATAGGCACAGCCAAATAATACCCGGAGCCGACAAACTATTTGTCCGCTTGCGTGAGCGTAATATACGTATTGGTAGCACCACAGGTTACAGTCGCATAATGATTGAGGGCATGCTAGCAAAAGCTCAACAACAAGGCCTAGAACCCGACTGTGTTATTGCAGCAGATGAAGCTGTGGGCGCAAGACCAGGACCCGCAGCTGCATTAAAGAACGTCATTGAAATGGAAATCCCGTCTGTCAGCCAATGTGTCAAGATTGATGATACCGCCGCAGGCATTCATGAGGGGCGCAATGCCGGCATGTGGACAGTTGCAGTGGTACTTTCAGGAAATGCTTCGGGATTATCCCTGGGTAGTTGGCAAGCACTCTCGGAGGAAGAAAAAAGAAATCACAGTATTGGCGCTTATCAAAAACTTGAGAATTGCGGCGCTCATTATTTGATAGACGATATCAATAAGCTTGAACCCGTACTGGTCGATATCAATCGCCGACTGGCTCTTGGACAACGTCCCTGATAGACTATCAATTTACAGGGATGCCAGTTCGGTAGCCCAGGCTTAAGACCGAGTTTTAGATCAAACCCAAGAGAAGTACTGTGTCCTCTAGTTACGATAAAATTAAGTCACATATCCAACTGTTGATCGGTAGTGGTCGCCTGGCCGCCAATCACAAGCTGCCCGCTGAGCGCGAGCTGACGGAGCAGCTGCAAGTCACACGTATTACCTTACGAGAAGGTTTAAACCGTCTTGAAGGTGAGGGGCTGGTGTACCGGCAAAATCGCAGAGGCTGGTTTGTTGCACCAAATCGATTTGTAATGAACCCGACACAAAAGGTAAATTTCAACTCCATGGCCCGGCAACAGGGTTTTAAAGCGGCCACCAAAGTACTCAGGTTTTGTAAGCTGACCGTAAGACGCGATATTTATTCTGCCTTTAATGGTACTAAAAGCACCAAGTACTTTGAAATGCGAAGAGTCCGCTATCTGGATCAAAGGGCAGTTATGGTAGAGGAGAGTTATCTTTCCTCAGAGCGCTTTTCTGGATTATCTGACTTCGATTTATCCGGAGCTATTACAGAAGTATTACAAGACAATTACATGGTAAATATTACTCAAGAGCGCTGTAATATTCAGGTTGCGAACTTGGAGTTGCAATGTGCAGAGCCATTGGGCATCCCCGCTGGTGCTCCAGGCCTGAAAATTTTAAGACTTCGCTATGATTCGGCTGAACATCTGATTGATTACAATATTGAATACTGGCTGCCCCACGCCATAGAAATGGAAGTATCTACTAGATAGTGCCCGTCCATAAACAGGCGTTTTGCGGGGGGTTTGTGAGCAGCCCGCATCTGATACTAACGCCGCGCAGGATAAATTCAAACTTTTTGCAGCGAGTTGTCTATAATATAAGCACTCGTAACTAAATTTGGCTTATTCTTAGCGAGCGTCTCTGTGCCAACGTGCTCGACGGCCTATTTTTCATCTTGAATCCGTCAAACTTCAATGCTATCCACTATTCAATCTCGCCAGTCGGGTCAGGTTGTAGTTGGTTACTGACGACCAGACAAAAGCCATAAACCCATCTTCACCTTTCTTTAGGGCCTTGCTTGCACCAAAGCCTCTTTTCAATTCTGAGATATTACCCTCTATACCAGCCCTGAAGTCTCTTAGCTTCTTTAAGGTGTTTTCCTTGATACCCATCGCGCATATACTGATTCCTTTCATTTTGTAAAACGCAACCCGTTTGATACCCAGCTCCTTGCCTGCCTCGATGTTCGCCTGACTGGCGTAGCCGTCATTCGCGATGGTGGTGTAGGGTGTGCAGCCATAAAGCTCCTTATGTGCTTCCACCAAGGGAATAAACCGTTTCGTATCGCACGGATTCCCTTTCTCTATCATGAATGCGGTAATCAGGCCGCTTTTATCAGTAGCCAAATTGATCTTGTACCCTGGCTCAATCTCCCGGCGACCTTTGATAATAATATTTGTATGGGGTTCGAACAGGCTGAATAAATTTTTCTGTTGCAGGTGCCTTCTCGCCATTTAACACCCGGCGCTCTGTCTGATCTATCGCCCGATCCAGTAGTTGCCTGTAGTGCGTTAGCTGGTTGATGCAGGGCTGTGACGGTAGTTCCTGACAGGATTTCTGGATTTATTTGACCGCACGTTCGCTTTGCCGGACCACATGCTTTGCCAGGAAGTTCAATTAGATATACAGGGCATCTTTCTCTGCTTTTCCCGTAAAAAATATGGGCTGCCAGTGACTTTGATTTTTTTTTCGGTTGTCGGTGAGTCGTAACTTAACCCCAGTACAATCTCGGCTCTTGGCAAAGAGCCGACTCAAGACATGGATACCATCATCCAGTAGTTGACTGTGAGAGGGTGGTGCAATGTTACTCTTTACAACGCTGCTATCCATTCGTAACTGATCAACGCCCATAAAACAAAACCTTGCTTTAAGGCACTGAGGCCGATTCGCTCGAAAATGGTCTTTAGGGTTTGCGGACTTATTCGGCGAATGTTGCTGCTGAGAGCTGATTTTCCAGGTTGGCAATCTCTACCCAATCGTGCAAAGGATCGGAAACTGTTTGATTCGGGTGAATGAAACGCCAGCATGTCATAGCTGACACCGGTGATCTGCTTGAGCAGCATGCAGCGAAAGACGCTTTCAACCGACAGTCCCTTGCGCCCTGTTACCTTGGCTTTCTGAGAGAGCAAATCCTGTTCAAGCTCAACAAGTATTTCAGGAAGGCCATCCAGCACTTCTGACAAGCTTTTGAGAAAGTCACTAAACTCGTGCTGGGACTAAAAATCAAAAATACTCGTTTGCGCTTTGCGGGTTTCTCGCATGATAGAGATTTTTTGCTTTGAGGGTTTGTTTTTAACGAAAGCAATCCTACGTGATTCTGAAGTCTGTTTTAATACCCATCTTAAAAATTTCCATATTAATCAGTGCGTTATATGATTGTGGGTAGGCACTAGATAGTAATTATTTTTCATCACACCTAAAGAATTCCTTGCTTCTTAATTTTAATGAGGAAGACTCATTAGTTGTTAGTTTTTAAATAGCTGCCTTTTCTTTGTAGTATCGCAGTAAAAATTTCTTAATTGGGGTTTAACAACTATTGTCTATCCTATCAATGCTGGTCTAGACCAGAAACTAATTGAAAATACAGGATATTCGATATGAAGATACTTATCTACTGCCTGTTGTTAATTTCGCTTGTTTCCAACAGCCAATTCGTTTTTGCCCAGAATAATAAGAAGGTACTTCTAATTGGCGTTGATGGGCTGCAGTACGAAAAACTCAAGGGTATAGACACCCCCAATTATGATCGATTAATTTTACACAAAGCCTATGCTGGCGGTATCAGTGGCTCTCCAAGTCAGCAAGAAACTATAAGTGGTCCTGGCTGGTCCACTATTCTTACAGGAGTTTGGGTAGACAAGCACAAAGTCGCCTCCAATGGCTCTGGCCTGGCAAATGCAGAATTCCCAAGTTTGTTCAAACGAATTAAGGAGGCTGACAATAGCCTTTGGGTGGGCAGCATATCCCATTGGAGTCCTATTAATACCAATTTTTTTACTGCTGACCTGGAACAGGCAAATCTGGTTTTAAGTGGCCTTTCCGATGCGGATGTTACCGCACGCGGCGTGCAGGAAATATCCTCAGGTCATGTGGATTTCCTTTTCCTACAACTGGATGACCCCGATGGCGTCGGTCACAGCTCCTGTTTTGGCAATCACTATAACGAAAGCATTCGCACAAGCGATGCGCAGGTGGGCGCTCTGTTAGACGCTGTAGATACACGTATTGCAACAGGGGAAGAATGGTTAGTGCTTGTAACTACAGACCACGGCCGTGATTCTCGCGGCTGCGGACATGGTGCACAAACTACCAGCGAGAAAACAATTTTTATAGGCAGTAATCTGCCGTTAAATGCTGAGCACAGCGAGTTTATTGAAAATATCCACAACAAGGATTTCAATGGAATTTATGGACATGCTGCCCAGACCTCTATTGCACCAACGGTGCTACGTTTTATGGATATTGAGCTGCAAACGACTTGGAAGCTGGATGGTAACCCACTGATTGGCAGCCCTGGAACGCGCAAAATGATGGCCGCTGATAATAGTACCATAAAATGGTATTCCACAGATAACGGACCCGTGGAGATCCACCTGAATGAACAGCTCATTGATGTTGTCGACGCTAGCTCACAAACCTGGACCGACTATACAGAAGCACAGGGAGTTCTGGACTATGTGTTCGTACATAACAATACCCCTGTTGCTTTGCGTAAATCAGTCTTGGAAATTATTGCTGGCCTGGACTGGAGTAGTTCACGTGCTTACTATTTTCGAGGTGACAATCAATATGTACGCTACAATAAAACCCTGGACAAAGCTTCTAGCGGTTATCCGAGTACAACAAATAACAGTACTTGGCCTGGCTTGGGCGACTATGCCGACCTGATTGTTGCTGCATTTAAAGTCAACAGTGATAAAGGCTATTTCTTCTTAAGTGACGGACGTTACCTGCGCTATGACCTCAATGAAGATCGGGTAGATTCCGGCTACCCCAAACTGGTGGACAATAATAGTTGGTCTGGTTTGGCTACCTACGCAACGAAAATTCGCGCTGCCCTAAAATGGCCTAATAGCAAAGTTTATTTCTTTCTCGATGACGGAAATTATTTACGCTATGACTTGGAAGAAGATCGACTTGACGGCGGCTATCCCCAACCTGTCAATGACAGCAATTGGCCAGGGCTCGGCCCTTATGCTAAGGAGATTACCGCAGCCCACCAATGGAATGCATTTCGCGCATATTTCTTCCTGAAAAACCAGCGCTATATACGCTACTCCATCACATCTGATCAAGTATACAGTGGGTATCCGAGAACAACTGATAATGAAACCTGGCCAGGCTTGATGAGCCGCTGATTCACTACCAGGGCAAGCGGCTACCATCCCAAAAGAATAGGTTACCGCTATCACAGCGAGTGCTGGCCTCAATCACGGCTTATCTGGAAACCGCCCTGAAGCTCAGGGTTAATCGGGATAAAAGTAGTGTGAGCAGGCCATGGCAGCGGAAGTTTCTGGGCTATAGCGTGTACAGCCGGAAATACAACATGCGGTTAGAAGTCGTCCCGGAAGCCATCAAGCGCTTTAAGGGAGGTCTGAGGGCTGTACTCCGGCCGGGAAGAAGTCGATCTATCTACAAAGCGGTGGAAGAGCTCAACCCGAAGCTGCTAGGCTAGATGAATTACTTCCGACACATAGGCGTCAAGAGTATCCTGTAAGAACTGGATGGCTGGTTGCGCCGCCACCTCCGCAAGATCCTCTGGCGTCAATGGAAGAGGCCAATGACCTGGACGAGAATGTTGATGCGGCTGGGGCTTGATAGGGCAAGAGCGAAGTCCAGTGCCCAGAATGGGCTAGGAGCCTGGTGGAATGCCGGTGCCTCGCACATGAACCAAGCTCTGCCCAAGAAGCGCTTTGACCGAATCGGTTTAGTATTGCTGCAGGATTATAATCGCCAGCTCAAAAGTTACTCGTAAACCGCCGTGGTACGGAACCGTATGCCCAGTGGTGTGAGAGGACGGCGGGAGCAATCCCGCCTCCTAACTCGATCCCTGCATCACCTGCCTGGTAATCTGCACCCGCCACAATTCGCCATAATTGTCCCCTGCTTTTGCCCGAATTACTGCCCGGTTTTGCCCGCTTCCCCGGTTTAAATACCTTCTGCAATCAAGTAAAAGGATGGAGGGGAATGTGTGAACAGGGTGATATTGTTCGGGCAACGCTTTTACAAAGATGACCTGGTGTTGCCAGCGGAGGAATACTACCGCCGCCGCCAGCTCAGCGGCGGTCCCGGCCGCTGGCTGTTGTTCATTGTGGTGGTGCTGGCCGTAGTGATTGCGGCCGTTGGTGCAGGGGTGCACGCGCAGGCGCTTTCCGGTGAGGTGGGCAATGCTATCGAATCCCCCCTGGAAAGGGTGACCCTGGACGAGGTAAAAGCCGGTGATCTGCTCTTTACCGGTGCAGAATCGGGGCGCTATATCCCCGCGGTACACCTGGCCAGCCGGGTCAAACTGGTCGTTCGTGGCCTGGTTGCAGAGGTGCAGCTGCAGCAGGACTTTCAGAATACCAGCGACAGCTGGCGGGAAGCCATTTACGCACTGCCGCTGCCGGAGCAGGCAGCGGTGACCGGCCTGGAAATCCAGTTGGGTGAGCGCCGTATTGTCGGCAGGGTGCGCGAGCGCACGCAGGCCTCGAGGATATACCAGGCCGCCCGTGCCGCGGGCAAGCGCGCGGCCCTGCTGGAGCAGCAGCGCCCCAACCTGTTTACCAATCAAGTGGCCAATATTGCGCCGGGAGAAACAGTGCAGGTCAATATCCGCTACCTGCAACCGGTCACCTACGATGGGGGGACTTTCTCCCTGCGCATGCCCACCACCCTCACGCCCCGCTATATTCCCGGCAAGCCCCTGCCGCTGCAGGCTCCCGGCGGCGAAGCCTCGGCACTGGTTACGGAACAAAGAGGCTGGGCCCTGCCCACAAGCCAGGTGCCGGATGCAGCGGCGATTACTCCCTTTATGCAGCCAGCCGGGGAACTGGAGGCTATTGGCAGCCATAAAATTGCCATTGCGGTGGAGCTGTACAGTGGCCTGCCACTGGCGCAGATTAGCAGTCCGTATCACACCATTGATGTCGACAACAAAGACAGCGGGCACTACTCCATCCAGTTGCGTGAGGGCACTGCGCAGATGGACCGGGATTTTTTCTGAGTTGGCAGCCGCGTGCTTCCGCATTGCCCCGTGCGGCCCTGTTCAGTGAACGGGTGGAAACGCAAAACAGTGACGGGGAGAATGCCGGTACCTACCTGCAGGTGATGCTATTGCCACCGGATAGCGGCACCCGCACTCAACGCCTGCCCCGAGAAGTGGTCTTTGTCATTGATACCTCAGGTTCCATGGCTGGAAATTCCATGCGCCAGGCCAAGGAAGGCCTGGTCCTGGCGCTTGCCCGCTTGCACGCCAATGACCGCTTCAATGTTATCGAGTTTAACAGTGCCACCCGGGCTTTCTTTCCGCGCCCGGTAGCGGCGAGTGCGGAGAATATCCACCGTGCGCGCCAGGCAGCAGAGCACCTGGATGCAGGAGGTGGTACAGAGATGGCGCCGGCACTGCGCCTGGCTTTGGGGCAACAGTTGCCAGATGACACCAGCCGGGTGCACCAGGTGGTTTTTATCACCGATGGTGCCGTGGGCAATGAGCAGGCGCTGCTTGAGCTGATTCACCAGCACCTGAACAACGCGCGCCTGTTTACCGTGGGCATCGGCTCGGCGCCCAACAGCCACTTTATGCGCAAGGCCGCACAGTTTGGGCGCGGCGCCTTTGTCACCATCGGCGATATCTCCGAAGTGCGCGAGCGCATGCAGGCCTTGTTCACCAGGTTGGAACATCCCATGGCCACCGACCTGCAGCTCAGCTGGCCCCAGGGTGTGACAGCCGATGCCTACCCCAAACGCATTCCCGATCTCTACCGCGGCGAGGCGGTGCAGCTGGTGGCAAGGGTTGACGGGGATCAGCTGCAGGGGGACATCCAGCTGCGCGGGCGTATAGCGGGTAAACAGTTTGTACGCAGGCTGGCACTCAAAGCCAATGGCACTGCCGGCTCCGGCGGCCTCGGCAGCCTGTGGGCGCGCAGTAAGATTGAAGCCCTGCGCGACCAGCAACTGCAGGTGGGGGAGGGCAGTGATGCGGGCCGGGCCCTGCGTGCGCAAATCCTACAGCTCGCCCTGGGCCACCAGATCGCAAGCCCCTATACCAGCTTTGTCGCGGTCGAGGAAGCCGTGGTGCGCCCTGGCAAAGCGGTGCTCTCGCGCAGTGCGGTGGCCAATATGACTGCGAAAGGCCAGCTATTGCAGCGCCAGGCCTACCCCAGTACTGCCACCGGGATCTACGCCCAGCTGCTGGTAGCCGCTGGCCTGCTGGGTTTTGCCGCCCTGCTGGGCGGGATGGTGCCGGGCCTGCGCCGGCGGTGGCATCCGGGCCCGGCCTGGGCCTGAGCAGTCGTGATGCGTACTCTGTGTTGCCTGCTGTGCCTGGCGGCGGGCCTGTGGCAGCTGGGCTCTGCGGGCTGGCAGCTGGCCAAGGCGCAGCTGGCGCAAATCCTGATCGCCAATGCCTGGGAGGCCCGGCTGCAGGGTGGGGCTGTGCAAAAACCCTGGCCCTGGGCGGATACCTGGCCTGTGGCCAGGCTCCAGCTGGCGGGGCAGGCGCCGCTGATGGTCCTCGCCGGTGGCAGCGGCCAGTCCCTCGCCTTCGGTCCGGGCATGCTGGCCGGTTCGGGGCATCCGGGCGAGCTTCGTACAACCGTCATTGCCGCGCATCGGGACACCCATTTTGCGGGGCTGGAAAAAGTGCAGCGGGGGAGCGCAGTGTACCTGCAGGATCCCCATGGTCGCTGGCATACTTATCGGGTTGCGGAGATGCGTATCGTGAACAGTGCGCGCGAGCGCCTGCCGATTTTTGCCGAACGCGGCCTGCTGCTGGTGACCTGTTACCCCTTTAATGCCCTCACGGCCGGAGGGCCGCTGCGGTATCTGGTCTACGCTGAATATCAGTCCGCGGGGAAGCCGGTGCAACTGTGACTGATACCGTTGTTTGGGACTCGATTTTGTAGCTTATTTCCTGCAATTTTCCATAAAATATTCCGGTATTTTTACAAAATGGCAAATAATTGTTTTGCATTTTGGTTTTATTTGTTACTAACTGTCCTGTCTGGAAAATTATTTGTAGTAATACTACAATCACCTCCGCCAGCGACCGGGAATGGGGTTTTGTCCGCCATATGGCGTGACGCCCGGCATCGATAATTACAGTCAATGCGAACAATCGCAGCAGCGAAACGGCGCAGCTCCCTCCAGGCTGTGATCAAGTGACGATGCATACACGACACTTGCGCCAACGGGACTGATGCATGTGCGGAGCCACCAAAAAGGGCGCGTTTTTGCCTGCACCCCAGTTTGCCCATATATCGATTGTTCAGACATAGACCGACCCGACGTCGCCTGATTCGCCCAGGAGCACTTGATGCAAGAAGAAACCGATAACCTCGAAACCCAGGAGTGGCTGGATGCGCTGCAGGCGGTGATCCGTTACAGCGGCAAGGAGCGTGCCGCCGCCCTCCTCAAGCAGCTGTCCGACCGCGCAACCGATGCGGGCGTGCAGTTGCCCGCGGCAATCACCACCCCCTATCGCAATACCATCCCCCCCGGTGCGGAAAAACGCATGCCCGGCGATCTGTTTATGGAGCGCCGTATCCGCTCCCTGATCCGCTGGAATGCCCTGGCGATGGTGGTGCGCGCCAACCAGAATCACGACGGCCTGGGAGGGCATATCTCCAGCTTCTCCTCCGCCGCGACCCTGTACGATGTTGGCTTCAATTACTTCTTCCGCGGTGATGAAGGTGAGGAGCGCGGCGACCTGGTGTTCTTCCAGGGCCACAGCGCCCCAGGTATCTATGCCCGCTCTTACCTGGAGGGGCGTTTCGACGAAACGCAACTGGATAATTTCCGCCGCGAAGTGAACGGCAACGGCCTGTCTTCCTATCCGCATCCCTGGCTGATGCCGGACTACTGGCAGTTTCCCACGGTTTCCATGGGCCTGGGCCCGATCCAGGCCATTTACCAGGCGCATATCATGCGCTACCTGTCCGCCCGCGGCCTCTCCCCGCGCGGCGACCGCAAGGTGTGGGCTTTCCTCGGCGACGGCGAATGCGATGAGCCGGAAACTCTCGGCGCCATTTCCCTGGCCGGCCGCGAGCAGTTGGAAAACCTGGTCTTTGTGGTCAACTGCAATCTGCAGCGCCTGGACGGCCCGGTGCGCGGCAATGGAAAGATTGTGCAGGAGCTGGAGGGGGTTTTCCGCGGTGCCGGCTGGAATGTCATCAAGGTGCTGTGGGGGCGCCTGTGGGACCCGCTGCTGGAGAAGGACGACAAGGGGCTGCTGCAGAAGGTCATGGACGAAGTGGTCGATGGCGAGATGCAGAATTTCAAAGCCAACGGTGGCGCCTATACCCGCGAGCATTTCTTCGGCAAGTACCCGGAGTTGCTGGAGCTGGTCAAGGATATGTCCGACGACGAGATCATGAAACTCAACCGCGGCGGCCACGACCCCTACAAGGTGTATGCGGCTTACGCGGTGGCCATGGCCCACAAAGGCCAGCCCACCGTGATCCTGGCGCAGACCGTGAAAGGTTACGGCCTGGGTGCCGCCGGTGAGGCGGCGATGGATACCCACTCGGTGAAGAAGCTGGACCTGGATGCCCTCAAGCGCTTCCGCGATCGCTTTGCGATTCCGCTGACCGACAAAGCGCTGGAAGCAGTGCCTTACTACCGCCCGGCCCCGGACAGCCCGGAAATGAAATACATGACCGAGCGCCGTAAGGCTCTGGGTGGCCCGCTGCCGCGCCGCCACACCGAGTGCCCGAAACTGGAAGTGCCGGATCTCGACGCTTTCAGTGCCCTCACCAAAGGCTCCGGTGAGCGGGAAATCTCCACCACTATGGCGTTTGTGCGCGCCATCGCCGCACTGGTGAAAGACAAAAACATTGGCAAGAACATTGCCCCGATCGTACCGGACGAAGCGCGCACCTTCGGTATGGAGGGACTGTTCCGCCAGCTGGGTATTTACTCCTCCCAGGGGCAGCGCTACACCCCGGTGGATCACGGCCAGATCATGTATTACAAGGAAGACAAGAAAGGCCAGGTGCTGGAAGAGGGTATCAACGAAGCTGGCGCCATGTCTGCCTGGATGGCCCTGGCGACCGCCTACAGCAATCACGGCGTGGCCATGGTGCCTTTCTATATCTACTATTCCATGTTCGGCTTCCAGCGCGTGGGTGACCTGGCCTGGGCTGCTGGCGATATGCAGGCGAGGGGTTTCCTGATCGGTGCCACTGCCGGGCGCACCACCCTCAATGGCGAGGGACTGCAGCACCAGGACGGCCACAGCCACGTGTTGTCTTCCACCATCCCCAACTGCCGCAGCTACGATCCCGCCTACGGCTACGAACTGGCGGTGATTATGCAACGCGGTCTCAAGGAGATGTACCAAGAGCAGAAAAACCTCTTTTACTACATCACTATTGAGAACGAGAACTATGTCCAGCCGGAAATGCCCCAGGGGGTGGAAGAGGGCATTATCCGCGGTATCTACAAGCTCAAGTCCAATGTTAAGAAGGGCGCCAAGGGCAAGGCCGCGAAGAAACATGTACAGCTGATCGGCGGCGGTGCCATTCTGCGGGAGGTACTGGCAGCGGCGGATATCCTCGCCGACCAGTTCGGTGTGACTGCCGATATCTGGAGCCTCACCTCCGCGGTGGAAGCGGCGCGGGAGGGCCAGGATGTGGCGCGCTGGAATATGCTGCACCCGCAAGCCGAGCCGCGCAAAGCCTGGATCACCGAGCAGTTTGCGGGCAATACTGCCCCGGTGATCGCCTCCACCGATTACATCCGCGCTTACGTGGAGCCGTTGCGCGAGTTTATCGACGGTGAACTCACAACCCTGGGTACCGACGGTTTCGGCCGCAGTGACAGCCGCGAGCAACTGCGTCGCTTCTTCGAGGTGGACCGCAACTATGTGGTGATCGCCGCGCTGAACGGGCTGGCCAGGCAGGGCGTGATGGATGCCAAAGCGGTTGCAGAAGCCATCGTGAAACTCAAGATCGACGCCGAAAAAGTTAACCCGCGCATCAGCTAGGAGAGGGCAGAGTCCTTATGGCAAAACAAGTCATTCAAGTGCCTGACCTCGGTGGCGCCGAACAGGTTGATGTTATTGAAATTGCGGTTGCACCCGGCGACACCGTAGCGCAGGAGGATGCACTGATTGTGGTGGAGGGCGACAAGGCCTCCATGGATGTGCCGGCCCCTGTGGCTGGCAAAATCCTCAGTATCCGCGTAAAGGAGGGTGACAAGGTCTCCGCAGGTGATGTGATTGCCGAAATTGAAACCGATGCGGCGCCAGCTCCCGCAAAGGAACCCCCTGGGCCCCGGGCACAGGCAGCCCAGCCCGAGCCGGTGAAAGCGGAACCCGCAGCCGCTGCTGCCAGTACCGCGCCGCAAGAGGAGCCCATCCTGATTCCAGACCTGGGCGGTGCCGATGCGGTGGACGTCATCGAGATCTGTGTGCAGCCCGGCGACAGTGTTGCCGTGGGCGACTCGCTGATTGTGGTGGAGGGGGACAAGGCCTCCATGGACGTGCCGTCCCCCCGTGCCGGCACCGTGGTTTCCCTCGCCGTTAAAGAAGGCGACAAGGTCTCTTCCGGCGATGCGCTGGGGGTGCTGGCAGTGGTGCCCGCCGCGACCGAAACGGCACCCGCCCCGGCCGCTGCAGAGGTACCGCCCGCCCCTGACCAGACTACCCCGGAGCCACAGGCGTCCCCTGCCGAGCCCGCAGCGGCCCCGCACAGGGATGACCGGGCGGAGCGGGATCTCACAGTCGGCGACCTGGTGTACGCTGGCCCGGCCGTGCGCAAGCTGGCGCGGGAGCTGGGCGTTACCCTGAGCAGGGTAACGCCTTCAGGGCCGCGCAACCGCGTGACCAAGGATGACCTGCACAACTATATCCGCGACCAGGTGAAAAAGGCCGAGAGCGGTGCGGTTGGTGGCGGTCTCGGTATCGCCGAGATGCCGGAGATCGATTTCAGCCAGTTCGGCCCGGTGCGTGTGGCGCCCATGAGCAAGATCCACAAGATCACCGCCGCCAATATGTCCCGCAACTGGCTCAATGTGCCCCACGTGACCCAGTTCGATGATGCGGATATCACCGAGCTGGAGGAGTTCCGCAAGTCCATGCAGGCCGAAGCGCAAAAGCGCGGCGTGAAATTGACCCCGGTCCCCTTCCTGCTGAAAGCGGTGGCCGCGGCCCTGCGCGCAGAGCCCAGCTTTAATGTGTCCCTGCACAACGATGGCGAGCAGATTGTGCACAAGGAGTATGTGCATGTGGGCATGGCGGTGGATACGCCCAAGGGCCTGATGGTGCCGGTGATTCGCGACGTGGACAAAAAAGGCTTGTACGAACTGGTGGCAGAGGCCAGCGAGTTGGCCCTGAAGGCCCGCGAGGGCAAGCTGAAGCCGAAGGAAATGCAGGGCGCTTGCTTTACCATTTCCAGCCTGGGTGCGATTGGCGGCACCGGCTTCACGCCCATTGTGAATGCCCCGGAAGTGGGCATTCTCGGTATCTCCAAACTGGCGGTGAGGCCGGTGTGGAATGGCGAGACGTTTGCACCGCGGAAACTGTTGCCCCTGGCGCTCTCCTACGACCACCGCGCGGTCAATGGCGGCGATGCGGGGCGCTTTTTGACCTATCTGGTCAGTGTGCTGGCGGATGTGCGTCGGCTGCTGTTGTAATTTAATCATTAGGTAAACCCCCGGCTATGTCGGGGGGACTCGAATAGGTTCGACCGTTGCTACGGTCTAGTAGCCTTCTATTTCGACCAAGAAGTAGAAGGGTGTACCTATGAGAGACTATAAAAGTTTGACGCATACAAGATGGGATTGTAAATACCATGTAGTGTTTATCCCAAAACGTAGAAGAAAGTTGATATATGGCAATCTGCGCAAGGGCTTGGGGGAGGTCTTCCATGGGTTGGCTGGTAGAAAGGGTTGCAAGATAGAAGAAGGACATTTAATGGCAGATCATGTGCATATGTGTGTCAGTATCCCACCGAAGTATTTGGTATCGAATGTAGTAGGATATTTGAAAGGTAAAAGTGCCATTATGATAGCCAGGCGCTTTCTTTAAGGGGAAACAGAGAAATTTTGTAGGAGAGCATTTTTGGGCGAGAGGCTATTTTGTCTCTACAGTAGGTCTGGATGAGGAACTGGTTAGAGCATATATCCGTAATCAAGAGCAGGAGGATGTTCGTCGAGATCAAATGATGCTGGGGCTATAGCGTGTATTAGTTCAGACCAAATCTGACACATCTCCTTGAAAAGGGGGGGTTACCGGTTCTGAATTATCGCCGAGAATATTGTCATATATCGGATCTTCCTAACCTGTAGTGGCCTCCCTGGATTCTGCGTTTACCCCTCTCTGTCTCATTGACATGATTGAACGGGGTAGCCAAGCCCAAGGCAGCTAGTCCTTTAGGGGACAGGTTTCCCGGTTCGGGAAATGCTGCGATCAGTCTGGTGGTCAGTAACTTACCAGCGAGCGAAAACCACTATGCAAATAGAATCATTACTCACCATGCACCAACACTTCAACGGGACCACTTAGGTGGGGTTGATCATGTCGGAGCGGTTCATAATACCTGTCTGATTGGCAGGCAAAAGCAATACAAAAAACCCCGCTGGAGGGCGGGGTCACAAGGGGTGGTGAAATCAGCTCTGCTTACTTGGCCGGTTCAAAAATGATTTTCAGCTTTTTCTTGCCCCAGGCACGGGCTTTCTTGATATCTTTTTCCATCCACACATCGATACGGTTTCTGAAGCGCTTGTTCATACGGTCGCGCACAGTATAGGTACCAGGAAGTCCTTCAATCTTTACCTTGGCACCATTGGTCAGACCGTGCTTTTCCAGATCACGGGATACAGCGATCACCTTATCGCCCGGGCGTAGGCGGTTGTTCCAGGCTGCTACCCAGGGGTCACTGTCTGTCTGCCCGGGTACAGAATTGTAAGCCGTTGCGTCCACGACCATGGTTTTCTTGATAGCTGCCGATGCATTGACACTTATACTAATAGCGAGGAAAGCGGCCAGGAAGAAGAAGGTATTACGCAGAGTCTGTTTCGTCATGTCCCATTACCTCCAGGAGGAAAATAATCACAAGCCAAACGGTGCTTATGAAGTTAAAGTATCCTTAGGAATATTTGATCAATATTTAATCAAGGTTGGTTATATTACAGGCGATCTCGTACTGATCAACTTTTTCTGAAAAACCACAATAACCCGTATGAAATGGCTTTTTTTTTTTCAAAAATAATCCCAAATACCTGTTACTGGCCTTTTGGGGCAACTATTTTGCGCTGTTCGCTTTTTGTGCAGTTGCTGTTGGCGCAGACCCACTCCCCCTTGGTAAATGATTTCCGGTAGTGAAAAAAAAGATGACAGCGATGTCATCCTAAGAGAGGGAAGCCCTCCGCTCGAGATGGACTTTCCGGGCACAGGCAGGAAAGTAAAAAATTTCTTTGCAATTATTTGTGACTGACCATCCAAAATCGCTTAACCGCCGGGACAATGGCTTGGCAGAGGAGGAAAACCATTCAGTCATAGGGTATTGAGTAAACGCACAGTGCGCTCAGAGGGGGGTTTCCGTGTGCTGCACAATCGGCTGGGCCTGTCGGCGCAGTGCAGAAAGGTAGTCCCTGTCCTCTTTCAGGTCGGGAAACCCGTAGCGAAAATCCAGTTGCACTGCCTTATCCAGCCAGGCGATGGCTTCCTGAAGGTTGCCCTGCCACTCACAGACCTGACCCAGGTTGAAGTAGGTAATGGCGAGGTTGTGCCATTCCCCCTGATCCATCAGCCCGGCCACAGCATCCTTATAGAGGAGGTAGGACGTGTTCAGCAGGTGAGTGCGCAGGGTGGTTGTGGGTTCGCTGGCGGCTTGCTGATGATAGGTGTGTGCCAGCGCGGAGCGGACCCTGGCGGCTGAAAGCGGTAATTTGGCACCGGAATCCAGGTAGTCGAGTACGGATTGAAACTGGGCGCGGGCTAGTAAATACAGGTCTGGACGCGATTTGGCACCCAGAGCATTTAAAACAATACCATACCGGTAGCGCAGGGGTTGCTGTTGGGATGGATATGGCGCCAGGGCGGCAATGGCTTTCTCATACAAGGGCAGAGCGTCGTGGTAGTTGCCACTGCGGGCAAGGGTTTCGGCCTTTTTGATCCATGCCAGCGGGTTCTGGTTACCGTTCCTGCCAATTTCCGCCTCTTTGTGCCAGGTGTTTTGCATTGTAAAGAGAACAAGGAGCAGTACCACCATGCCGAGGAGTTGGTAAAAAAAGATCGGTAAACTGGCCGGGTCTTTGTACACTGGGACTTCCCGCGGGCTGCTTTCGGTGGACGGTTCAGGGATGCACTTTTGCCGGCCCCTTATATCAGTTAATCCCTAGTTTTTGAGTTGTGCCAGCACTCCCTGCAGAGGGTGGCGCAGACTAACACCCGCGAAGCGGTTCGCCTGGCAGCGGCAAGAGTAGCCGGTGGCGAGTTGGTTGCTGTCACCGTGACTGAGTTTGGCGGCCCAGGATTGTTGGAAGATTATCCGCGAGGTCTCCTTATGTGCAGTTTCGTGACCGTAGGTGCCGGCCATGCCGCAACAGCCAAGGCTTTCGGTTTGCAGCTCAAGGCCGAGTGCGGAGAATATCGTCTGCCAGTCTTTCAGCGAGGCGGTGGCAATAGTCTGTTCTGTGCAATGGGGCAGCAACTGGAAACTGCCGGGGCGCACCCGTTCGCGTTGTTGTGCCAGGTGATCCTGCTGCTCAGCCAGCCATTCCTGCAGCAGCTGGACTTTTGGCGCCCGTTCGCCGAGGAGCTTTTTGTATTCCGAGCGATAGGTGAGAGTCATGGAGGGGTCTATGCCTACCAGAGGGATACCACGCGCCGCCAGATCGTTGAGCATTTCACTGTTGCCCTGAGCTACCCGCTGGAATTGGCGCAGGAATCCGTACACATGCAGCGGCTTGCCATTGGCCCGGTAGGGCGCCAATAGGGGTACGAAATCCAGATGCTTGAGCAGGCGCAGTATGTCCGATACCACTTTGGCGTCAAAATAGCTGGTAAAGGCGTCCTGCACGATAATCACCGCACGGCTGCACTGGCTGGGGCCCAGGGTCTCCAGGCAGGCTTTGCTGGCGGTAGGCACCCCCAGTACCCGCACCCTGGCCTGCAGTGATGCCTGTGAGAGCTGCGGGCTGTCTACCATACCAAAAGCGCGTTCCATCAGGGTAGTTACCGGCTTCAGTTTCAACGGCCAGTTATAGAGCTGTGGCAGCTTTGCCAATTGCGGCATCAAAAATTCCAACCCGGCCACGACATAGTCTCTTAACGGGCGCAGGTAACGGCTGTAATACAGTTCGAGGAACTTGCTGCGAAACTCCGGTACATCCACTTTGATAGGGCATTGGCCCACACAGGATTTACATGCCAGGCAGCCCTGCATGGCCTCATTCACTTCGTGGTTGAAATCGTACTCGCCACGCATTTTGGCAAGGGAGTTCACGATGCGCTTGGGCAGGCCGACAAAAAAGGAGCGCTCCCGGTATTTGCGTGCACAGGCTACCGCATCCACATCGCGACTGCTCAACAGGCGCAGCCATTCCCGCATGAGTGAGGAGCGCCCCTTGGGCGAGTGAATCCGGTTGCGTGTGGCTTTGTAGGAGGGGCACATGGCGTCGTCGGGGTTCCAATTGAAGCAAGCGCCATTGCCGTTGCAGTGTACCCCCTCGCTGTAGCCCTCCCATACCTGGGCGGGAATCTGCCGGTCGTATTCGCCGCGTATCGCCACCACGTCAATTTTCAACAGGTTGGCACTATCGTCGGGTGTGGCAATTTTGCCGGGGTTTAGCTGGTTGCGCGGGTCGAAGGCGGCTTTGATTTTTTGTAGCTCCGGGTAGAGTTCCCCAAAAAATTCCGGCGCATATTCAGACCTGACTCCCTTGCCGTGTTCACCCCACAACAACCCCCGGTATTTCTGTGTGAGTGCCACTACCCGATCTGTGATAGGACGTATCTGTGCCGCCTGCTGTGGGTCTTTCATATCAATGGCTGGGCGCACGTGCAATACCCCTGCATCCACATGGCCAAACATGCCATAATCGAGTCCCGCTCCATCCAGAATCGCACGAAATTCGGTGATGAAATCCGCCAGTTGTTCCGGGGGTACTGCAGTGTCTTCCACAAACGGAATCGGACGCTTTTCCCCAGGGGCATTGCCCAGCAGACCCACTGCCCGTTTGCGCATGGCCCAGATGCGGTTAACTTCCACATGGCCGCGGGCGACGGAGTAGCCGAAGCTCTTGCCCGGCTGACCGATCGCTTCGCCTATTTGTGCGGTGAATCCTGCCAGTGCACTTTCCAGCTCCTCTTCGGAATCCGCTGTGTACTCCACCAGGTTGATTCCTTTGACTAGCCTGTTCTCTGTGGGGAAAAACTCGCTCACGCTGTGCCACACGATATCCTTCATGGCCAACTGCAGTACCTTGCTGTCCACCGTTTCGATAGACATGGGGCCGGCGTCCATCAAGTGCTTGGCGTCGCGCAGGGCATCCCGGAAGTGGTCGTATTTCAGGTTTACCAGCGCTACGCACTTTGGAATTGGCAGCAGGTTGAGCTTTGCCTCTGCCACAAAGCCGAGGGTGCCCTCGGAGCCGCACAGCACACTGTTGAGGTTAAAGCACCCATTCTCACGGATATGGGCCAGATCGTAGCCTGTGAGGCAGCGGTTCAGCTTGGGAAATTTCTCCTCAATCAAATCCGCCTTTTGCCGCGCAATTTCGTCGCAGGTTTTGTGCACTTTGGCCGAGCGGTTATCGCCGCTGCTGATTTCCTGCAACTTCGCCTCTTCTATTGATGAGGATCGCCACAGTTCGCCGCCTATGAGCACGGTATGCAGCTCCAACACGTGGTCGCGGGTCTTGCCATAGACACAGGAGCCCTGGCCCGAGGCGTCGGTATTGATCATGCCGCCAATGGTGGCGCGGTTGCTGGTGGAGAGTTCCGGGGCAAAGAACAGGCCGTGGGGCTTGAGGACGGCATTCAACTGATCCTTTACGACGCCCGCCTGTACGCGCACCCAGCGTTGCTCCACATTGATTTCCAGAATCTGGTTCATATGGCGGGAGATATCCACCACCAGTCCGTCGCTGAGGGACTGGCCATTGGTGCCGGTACCACCGCCTCTGGGGGAGAGCACCACGCAGTGGAATTCCTCCCGGTCGGCCAGTTCCGCCAATAATTGCAGGTCGCGATTGTCGCGGGGGAATACCACTGCCTGGGGCAGTACCTGATAAATGGAGTTGTCTGTTGCCAGAACTGTGCGGTTGGCATAACTGGAGGCGATGTCACCGCGAAAACCCGCGTCTGTCAGCGTCTGCAAAAACTGCAAATACAGCGCCTGAACCTCGTCGACTTCGCGCAATGCTGGAATCATGGGCTAATCCGTAGTTTCGGGCAGGTAGAGACCGCACAGGTGACCGGTAGAGGCGGTGAGGTAAAGCCTGGCTGTCAAGCTGCCCGATAAGAATGTGACCCCGCATTGTAGCTGTGATGGGGGTGGGTGCAAGCGGGGTGGAGTTCAAGCCGTGGCGCCAGAAAGCTGTATAAAAGTAGTCCTTGTATAACTAAACACGAAAGGCTATAAAAAAGAAACAGATATTTTCTGCGCCTTAAAACCATGCATATCCAACTGTTGCCTCACAAGATCCCGGTGGGAATCAGCCGTTGCGCGATGGGTGATCCGGTGCGATACAACGGCAGCCACAAGCACAGTAAAGTCTGCACCGAATTATTGGGTCACTGCTTTGACCTGCACGCTTATTGCCCGGAGGTGGCGATTGGTATGGGTGTGCCGCGACCACCCATCCACTTGATTGTGAGCGATCGCCTACGGGCGGTAGGGCGGGATGATCCCACCATAGAGGTTACCGAGGCACTGGAGGCCTATGGGGACCAGATTGTGCCAGAGGTGAAAAATCTGCGCGGTTTTATCCTGATGCAGAGGTCCCCAAGTTGCGGTGTGCGCACCACACCGCACTATAAGGCCGACGGGAAGGGTGTTCTGGCTCACGATTCTGGGCTGTTTACGGCGCGCTTGCGCCACCATTTCCCGCACCTGCCCCTGGAGGAAGTGGGGCGTTTGAATGCCAGCAGCCTGCGCGAAAACTTCCTCACCCGCGTGTTTGCCTACGATGCCTGGCACCGCTATGTGGCGCCCGATCTGCGTCCCGCGCGGGTCATCGAGTTCTATACCGCTTACAAGTATCTCCTGCTCGCACACAGCCAACCCCTGACCCGAGCACTCGGCCAGTTTATCGCCAACGCCCACGTGCTGGGGCCGAAGCAATTTGCCAGTGAAGTGCGGGGGAAAATGATGGAAATTCTTGCGCACCAGGCCAGCCGCGAGGATCGGACCAATGCCCTGATGCACAGCCAGGGGCACTTGAAGGGATATTTAAGCAGGGCGGAGCGGGCGGAATTGGCACAACTGATTGAGGCATATCGCCAGGGGCATAAACCCCTGTCCGCGGTGCTCACCATGCTGCGCCATTATTTGCCGCGCAGCCCGCACCATTTTATTCACAGCCAGGTTCTGCTCGCCGCCGAGCCCGCCGAGCTGGGTTTGTGTGAATTCCGCTGAAAGCCGCTATGGTTGACACTGAAACACCCAAAGAGACCCGCCTGCCTATTCGCGAAGTGGCCCCTCGTACCGGTGACGGCCCGCTGGCGGGCCCGCAGAGGCAAGTAACACCGCCTCTACAGCGAGGGGGAGGTGTGCCATATTGAAGCTGTGCCCTGATCTGGATACGCTGGAACAGCTGCCCATGACTTCTGTACTGCCGGGCAGTGGAGATAGTGCAATTGAGCAACTGCGGGAGCCGTTAAAGTAATGCGCCGGCCGCTTTCCCTGGCGCGCGGCCTGGTGTGGTTTCGCAGCGATCTGCGTATGCAGGACAACTCGGCCCTGTACCATGCCAGTCAGTGTTGCGAATACTTGGCCGCTCTCTTTATTGCCTGCCCCCACAACTGGAAATCTCATGGTGAAGGCGATGCTCTGGTGGCCTTTCGCATGGCCTGTCTGCACGAATTGCAGACCCGGTTGCAAACCCGCAATATTCCCCTGTATTACCTCAATATTTCTACTTTTTCCCAGGTACCCAAAGCGCTGCAGAAAGTTGCGCTGCGCTTGAAAATCGAGGGCGTATTTGCCAATGCGGAGTATCCAATAAATGAACAGCGCCGGGACCATGCTGTGCGGGATATATTGTGCAAGAGCGGTATTCATATCGAGTACTATAGCGACCGCACCTTGTTGCCGCCGGGATCGGTAAGAACCGGCAATGGCGAACCCTATAAAGTGTTTACCCCCTTCAAGCGTACCCTTCTTCAATTGTGCGCGGAAAGTGCGGTTAATCCTCTGCCGGTGCCGAGAAAAATGCCAATCCCCGATGGGGGATCACATTGGCCGAAATGGCTGGAAATGGGGAGGGGTGTCAGACTGACTCAGAAAATACCCAGCCAGTTACCTCACTATTCAATCGATAATACTGTGACAGGGATGGTGAAGGGCTGGAAGGCCGGGGAGAAGGAGGCACAGAAGCGCCTGAAGCTATTTGGTGAGAGGATCACCAGATATCAGGCCGAGCGGGATTTCCCCGCACTGGACAGCACTTCTCGATTATCGCCTTATCTGAACAGCGGAGCCATTTCCATTCGCCAGTGCGCCTATATGGCTCTCAGTTTAAATGATGGTAATTGGCAGGGAGGCAGTGAGGGCATTGCTTGCTGGATCAGCGAGCTGATTTGGCGTGAGTTCTACACCCATCTGCTGGTGGACTTCCCTCGCCTGAGTAAGGGCCAGCCATTTAAGCTGGAGACTGAGCGGATTCCCTGGGTTTATAACCAGAAGCTTTTTGACTGTTGGGGTCGCGGCGAAACCGGGGTCCCTATTGTGGATGCCGCCATGCATCAGTTAAATGAAAGTGCCTGGATGCACAATCGCCTGCGCATGATTGTGGCCTCATTCCTTAGCAAGAATATGCTGATCGACTGGCGCTGGGGCGAACGCTATTTTATGCAGCACCTCATCGACGGCGATTTCGCCTCCAACAATGGTGGCTGGCAGTGGACTGCCTCTACAGGCACCGATGCCGCCCCCTATTTCCGTGTCTTCAACCCCTACAGCCAATCGCAGAAATTTGATCCTGACGGCACATTTATTCGCCGATATATCCCGGAACTGGCCTCACTCAATAACAGGGAAATCCACAATCCACCCCCTGTTTCAGGGTATCCTCAAGTCATTTGTGATGTGGGGGCTGGTCGCAAGCGGGCGATTGCGGTTTTTGCCAGAATAAAATAGGCCCTGAAGTTTGCTATTCAGAGGCCTGGAGGCTGGGTGATGAGACCCTTGGCAGGGTGCTGGAAAGGCAATCCACTCTCGAAAAAACCGCGCTCTGCCCCCAACTGCAGAACCTGGCAGGTTGTTATGCTGGTTCGGGACCGGAACTGCCGGATGCATCACCAGCGCAGCTACCGAGTAACCGGTATCCGAATCGGTTGTGCCAGTAATGCTAGCCTATTGAAAAACCGCTCGAGCGCCATTGAATGTCAGCAGTATCAGCGGGATGTTGGATAACAGGAAAACGAAAAAACGCAATTCAATTTTATTGCCCAGTGCCTGGATCAGGCTGTGCAGAATTCTCAAGGCAACATAAGACCATGCGGCAAAAATATTGATAGTAGCTGAATCACCAATGACGGCTAGAGAAAGCGCAATGGCGTAAAAGATCGTTGGCTGCTCCATCAAGTGATTGTAGTTATCGGCTTTCCAGCGGACCTTTGCCGGTAGTTTTGACATCTGATCGCCGGCGGGGGCATTGGGGTCCATCTGCATTTTTGCTGCCGCAATGGCTGGCAGACGGGTTACATACATCCATGCCCACATCACCAGCGACCAGATAATCAGCGCAACTACGGGTTGAATCATGAGAATTTTGGTTTCCATATCTGCTCCCAAGACTATCCATAATTATTATTTCTTACCCAACAATACCACATTAGGGTGAGACTGGGGGATGTGAACCGCGAAAGCGGCCCAATAACAAGGTTCTTTTCTCCATCTGAGCCCGCCTTAAAAGGTCATTCCAGTTGGGATATCGCAACGGTGATGGTCGAGGTCCCTGTTTCTAGTGTGTTTATGCCGGCCTGAGAGCCGAATCTGCACGGTAGACGTTTATACAGTTTAGGATGGAGATTGGTTATGCCACACATTGTTGTTGAAGCATCTCGCCTGCCCAGAGAGAAAAAAGTGCCTTTGTCGCGGCAATAACCCGAGCTTTTGAAGAAAGTACAGAGCTGGATGCCAACCTGCTCACAATCCATATTGAAGAACATTCCTACGATAATATTGCTGTAGGAGAGCAACTGCTCACCGATACCTGCCCTGAAATTGCGGAAAGTAAAAAACAATTTCGCAATATCGGTGGTCAGGGTCCCATAGGAAAAGATACCTGGGGAGACAGGCATCAACTCGCGAGATCAGTTGCACTGCTGCAATTCCAAGCAGAATACTGAATTCAGGAATCATTTGCCCGTTGCGAAGACGGTTGGTATATCAGCGACTTGGCGCTCATTGAGCGCGTCCCTGGTTCTTTGGGAGGCAGGGCAGTACTGATCCTTGATGAGGGTACAGCCTGAATTCTCCTTTTAAATGTTCTAG
>NZ_JAVAMR010000042.1:0-30887 GCF_030731025.1 Microbulbifer sp. 2205BS26-8
ACCAAGTCTTTTGGCTTGCTAGAAATTGTTTCCAAATAATCTTTTCGGATTTCAACAGCCTGCTAGAGATCTCCGCAGTGTTGTTTATCATTCCCGGCGCGAGCATTGGGTCAGCCCTCGCTTGATCCGATTCCTTGTAAGCCTTGTCCTAGATAGCGTATATCACAGAAAGCAGTGCCACAGTGCTGAGAACAATGGTATAGGGCAGCGCCATCAGTACCATGCGGCCATAGGAGAGCCGGATCAGTGGCGCCAGCGCGGATGTCAGCAGGAACAAGAAAGCCGCCTGGCCATTGGGCGTCGCAACACTGGGCAAGTTGGTGCCTGTGTTGATGGCGACAGTCAGTTTGTCAAAGTGCTCCCGGGTAATATCACCCGCTGTAAGGGCCGCTTTCACTTCGTTGATGTATACCGTTGCCACGAAAACATTGTCACTGATCATAGATAGCAGGCCGTTGGCAAGAAACAGTAATGCAGGCTGCTGTTCGGGTTTTTGTGACAGGACAAAATGCGTTACCGGCTCGAACAGGTGCTGCTGGTGAATGACTGCCACGATGGCAAAAAAGACCACTAGTAGGGCGGTAAAAGGCAGTGCTTCCTCGAACGCGTGGCCGATACGCGCCTCTTGTACAATGCCGTTAAACGCGGTTAGGAGAACGATAATCATCAGACCGATAATACCAACCTCGGCCACGTGAAATGCCAGTGCGAGTACCAGCAATACGGCCACGATACCCTGTATCCAGAGTTCAGCCACCTGAAAGGGGGTGCGTTTTTTTTCCTCTTCGTGGGAGAACTGCATGATCACCTCCCGCACTGCCTGGGGCAGCTGGGCACCGTACCCAAACCGCTTGGTTTTTTCCAGAAGCACGCAGGTCATTAGTCCGGCCAAAAAAGTGGGAATTGTGACCGGGGCCATTATCAGGAAGAACTGCACAAACTCCCAGCCCGCTTTCTCCGCGATCAGCAGGTTCTGAGGTTCGCCCACTAAAGTACACACTCCCCCCAGGGCTGTACCTACGGCACCGTGCATGATCAGGCTGCGCAGATATGCGCGGAACTGGTCGAGATCTTCCCGATGATACTCCACTACGTGCTCGTCATTGGAGTGGTCATGGCCGTGGTGATGGTGGGGCTGTTGAGATGCGACCCTGTGATAGACTGCATAAAACCCTACTGCTACCGCGATTAAAACCGCAGTGACCGTCAGGGCGTCAAGGAACGCTGAAAGCACAGCGGACACTGTGCAAAACAGCAGCGACAGGATCGATTTTGATTTTACATGGATTAAGATCTTGGTGAAAACAAACAGCAGCAGGCTTTTCATAAAGTAAATGCCGGCCACCATGAACATCAGTAACAGTATTACCTCGATGTTATCTATCACCTCGTGATAAATCGTATCGGTGGTGGTCATCCCCATCAGGACTGCCTCAATGGCGAGTAGTCCACCCGGTTGCAGGGGATAGCATTTCAGGGCCATGGCCAGGGTAAAAATGAATTCACCAATCAATACCCAACCGGTGACAAAGGGACCGCTGACGTAAAGCACTAGGGGGTTCAAAAGAAGAAAGACGGCTATGGTCAGCTTGTACCAGTCCGGTGCTTCACCGAGAAAGTTACTGGCAAAAGCCCGGCTTAACCCGTTGCCTGAGGCGGTGAATGTGTTGTTGTATGTATTCATCAGTGGTTTCCCTGGTAACCCCATGGGTATAAGAAAGTTGGAGTGCCGGGTATTTTATGCCCTGCGCAGCAAGGGTAGGGCCTCAGCTACGGTATTCACACTCTCTGCATTCAAACCGTACGAATTGGTTACTTTTTGCACATAAGCGCAAAGGCACACCGCGGTAAACTGGAAAGTAGCAAACGCTAACGGGTTTGCGGGAAAATTCAAGTTATTTAGGCAGGGCGCAGCCGTGTTGGAGGATTTGTCGAGCATTCGATGGAAATTGTCTGTGGAAAGGTGGACTCTTTCTGCTATTGGTATAAATTGCTTTTTACCAAGTCAAATCCTGTATGTCTTGGTTGATTTTTATTCGATTACAGGAAAAATTCAGCGGTGCGGCAATGACTGAATTGCATACGATCAATATCACTTCTGTCAATGTGGTCAAAGAGGAGCTGGTTGTTGCGCTTGATAGCGCCGCTTCTCACCTGGACAAATTTGTCGCAGATACTACCCGCAAGTTGCCACTGGAGCAGTGTCTTGGCAACCTGAAACAGGTGAGCGGCGTACTGCAGATGGTGCAGCTGCGCGCCGGGGAGCTATTGGCCCAGGAACAAATTACCGCTCTGACGGAGGTTCTCGAAGAGCGTCAGCAGGCAAGTGAGGAGTTGTTGGAAGCCCTGGGTACCGGATTCTATGTTCTGAATCGGTATCTCGACTTTGTACAGAATCGTGCAATAGTTCGACAGGAGCTGCTGATTCCTTATATTAATCAATTGCGTGCGGCGCGCTCGCAGCCGCCAGTGCCCGAAAGCCATTTCTTTCGCTGCAAGGTGAATGCTCCGGTACCGGGCATGGATACTTCGGCGGTAATGTCTGAGGATTTAGGCAGCTTTGTACGCCGGTTTCGCCATATGTACCAGGTTGGTTTACTGGCGCTGTTGCGCGGCAAGCCCCGCGGCCCGGCTTATACCATGATGGCCCGCGCACTGGAACGCATTGCGAGTATCACCATGGGGCGTCCCAACGGGCGCTTGTGGCTGGTGGCAGGGACTGCTCTCACCGGTATGGCGGCCAGCGAAATGCGTATCAGCCGTTCCCGGGTGATGGTGTTCAGTTTGTTCGACCGCTGGTTGCGTGCCTTGCAAAAGGGGTCCGATACCGCCCTGGACCAGCCCGCGCCCCCAATTCTGCTGAAAGAATGCATTTACTGGCTCGCGCTCTCGAAGCCTGAGGGTACCGGTGCAAAGCTCCTTGAAGCCTTTGCAGCACAGCCGCTAGCCTATACAGAAGAGGAGCTCGAGCGGGAGCGTGCAAGCCTGGGCGGCCCGGCCGCCACCGCGATTTCAGCGGTGGCCAGCGCGCTGGATGAAGAGCTTTCCGGTGTGCGCAGGATGCTGGATGATATCGAATTGATCGGAGATTCCGCAGCCGACGAGACTGATGGCCTGGCCGTCACCTTGCAAAGGGTCGCGAGCACACTGCAGATGCTCAACTTCAAGCGCGTGGGTGCAAGTTTGAGCAGCGCCCTAGCAGAATACCAGAGTGCCGCTAGTGCCGCTAGTGCCGCTGGTGCCGGTGGCTCAACTGTGGATTCTGCGCTGCAAAAGCTGACAGGCCAGGTACTGATGGTCGATAACACGGTGCGTGCCCTGAAGCAGAGCGGCTCTATCGATCTGGATGAATACGGCCAGGCGGATATTGCCTTTGAACACAGTCAGCTGGCCGAGGCGGAAGTTGCCGTCCTGAAGGAGGCTGAGGCGGGACTTGCGCTGATCAAGCGGGCGCTCGCTGCCTACGCAGGTTCGGGCTTCGATCACGGACATATTCGCAATGTGTCTACCATACTCAACTCTGTTCGCGGCGGACTGATTGTGCTCAACCTGCGGCGTGCAGCTGCGGTTGTGGGGGGGCTGCTCAACTTTGTGGAAACCGTGGTCGACCGACAGGGTGCCCCACCGAATGTCGAGCAGCTGCTGGATACCTTTGCGGATGCCATTATCAGTCTCGAGTATTATCTCAACGAAGTGAAGCTGCACCGTCAAGCCGATGCCCAGTCACTGAATCTGGCAGTCGAGAGCCTGGCAGTACTTGGCTATCCCGTTGAGGCGGCATAAACAGGAGGCTTTTTTGGTTGAATTCTTTGCCCCTGCGGCGAATGTGTGGGCGGTACCGGAATTTTCCCGGTGTATTGTCGTGGCGGAGGGAATGATACTGTGTCGTGGCAACTGCTTTATTCACACAGCCGACCTGTTCCTGGCCGGGGAGGTCATTTCCCGCCATTACCTGGGTGAACTGGGAGGACAAAGCTGCGGGGTGCATGTTTTCTCCAGTCAACTGGAGATTAACGGGTATGACTGGCGCAACTTGCGCAGCCTGCTCACATCTGCGGAAGAACCGCTTTTTGCGCTGGCGGGACGCGCCCTGCAGGTTGCCCACTGGGATCGTGACCATCTTTTTTGTGGCCGCTGTGGCAGGGCTACCCAGTATCATCCATTCGATCGCGCGCGCACTTGCCCAAACTGCCAGCTGTCGGTGTACGCGCGGATTAGTCCCTGTGTTATTGCGCTTGTTATCCGCGGTGACCAGTGCCTGCTCGCTCGCCATGCGAATCGGCGCAACAGGACTTACACGGCTCTGGCGGGCTTTATCGAACCGGGGGAAAGTGCTGAGCAGGCGCTGGTGCGTGAAGTTCGCGAGGAAGTGGGGCTTGAGGTGGGCAATATGCACTATGTCGGCAGCCAGCCCTGGCCATTTCCGGGGCAGTTGATGCTGGGTTATCTGGCCGAGTGGGCGGGGGGAGAATCCTGCCCCAACCCCAGTGAGATAGAGACGGCACAGTGGTTTGACTATCGATCACTACCGGACATACCACCGCAACAAACCCTGTCAGGGCAACTGATCCGCACCTTTGCAGCGCAGGTAGCGGTCGGGGAGCGACCCTGGACTCTCCGAAGCTGTGCTGGATGGGGGACAAGGAGTTAACAAATTATGTATATCGCACTGGCCCTCTTTACCATCCTGCTGGCATTGTTGCTGGTTTTTTGGGGTGGGCGGGTATTGCTGAGTGGCCGTTGGCTGGCGGGATTTATCCGGGGCCTGGTTGGGTTGTCCTTTTTGGTGTTGGCCCTGGGTACCGTGTTGGTGGCAGCCGATGTATTCAGTTACCGCAACCTTGCGCGGGAGCACAGCGTCGGTACGGTATCGTTTCGAAAAGTTGCGAAGCGGCAGTTTGAAGTCAAATTTTCCGATGCAGATGGTATTGCGCAAACGTTTGAACTCCACGGTGATCAGTGGCAACTGGATGCGCGTGTGCTGAAATGGCAAGGCCCCCTGGCCCGCTGGGGTTTACAGCCGGCCTACCGATTGGACCGCCTCAGTGGCCGCTATCTGACCCTGCGGGATGAGCGGACCCAGGTGCGCTCGGTACACCAGATCAGTGGCAGTAACTATGGAATCGATGTGTGGCACTTTGTACGCAATCTGGGCAACCGCCTTCCATTTGTCGATGCCGTATACGGAAGTGCCACGTTTTTGCCCATGGAGGATGGTGCGGTGTTTGATGTTCGCATCAGTCACAGCGGACTGCTTGCGCGGCCGCTGAACCAGCGGGCAGTTTCTGCGCTGGATCATTGGCAGTAGAATAATGCGCTACTGGCTTGGTAATGTTGATTACCGGTCAATACATACATCCCTCAATCGCAAGATGGCAACCTGGAGCTTAAGTGGAATTTCTAATTGAATACGGCCTGTTTCTGGCAAAAATCGTCACTGTTATTGTGGCTCTGATGGTGTTAATTGGCTTTGTCCTTGCCAACCGGGAGCAACTTAGGGAGCGTCTTCAAGGACATATCAGTGTTACTCATTTGAATGACCGCTATGAACAGTTTAAGGAAACCCTGCTCGAAGCGGTCTTGGAAAAACACGAGTTTGCCCGGCGCAAAAAACAAATTGCCAAAGAGAAAAAAGCGCAGGAAAAAGCTCTGGTCAAAAAGCATAAGGCCGAATCCAAAAAGAAAGCTGAGAAAAAGGTTGACTCTGACAAAGTGGTTTCCGAGAAAGCGGAAATGGATTCACAGAACGGGCAGAAGGCCTCTCTTGGATTGGCCAGTGAGCGCAGGCGTATATTTGTCACGCATTTTAGTGGAGATATCAAAGCGAGTGCGCTTTCCCGGTTACGCGAAGAAGTCACTGCAATTTTGCAGGTGGCGGAATCCGGTGATGAAGTCTTGCTCTGCCTGGAGAGCCCCGGCGGAATGGTGGCCAATTACGGCCTAGCGGCAAGTCAGCTGGCGCGGGTGCGCAGCGCTGGAATACAGCTCACTATTGCAGTGGACAAGGTGGCCGCCAGCGGTGGATATATGATGGCTTGTGTGGCCGATCGTATCCTCGCAGCACCATTTGCAATGCTGGGCTCCATTGGCGTGTTGGCTCAGCTCCCCAACTTTAACCGGCTGCTCAAGCGTCACGATGTGGATTTTGAGCTGTTTACTGCAGGTGAGTACAAGCGCACGGTAACCATGTTTGGGGAGAATACCTCGGAGGGGCGGGAGAAGTTTCAAAGCGACCTTGAGGATATTCACGTGCTGTTTCAGCATTTCGTGAGTGAGTATCGCCCGAATCTGGATATTGCCAAGGTGGCTACCGGTGAAGTCTGGTTTGGTCAGAGGGCTCTCTCTCTCGGGCTTGTGGATGCGTTGAAAACCTCTGATGAGTACCTGACCCACTGTGCAGAGAGTGCCGACCTCTATCAAGTGGAATACAAGGAGAAGAAAAACATTGCCAAGAAAATGGGGTTGGCAGCGGAGGCAGGAATGGAGGCTGCACTGACCCGCCTTTTTTCCAAACTGGCCGCTTGGCGTCATCAAGCACAATAGAATGTATGTCGCGCCAGGGGGGGTGACCTTTGCATTGTTGGATCCCTAAGTCAGGCAGTTGCCGGATGCGAGCCTTGAACCACAAGAAACGCTGCGCGTTTGCGGCAGTATTTCTCAGTTGGTCATTTAGTGGGTCCTGGAGGATTTTATGATTGCTGGCTGCCAATGGAGTGACAGAAAGGGGTGCCCGTCTCACAGGCGGACTAGGCACAGATACCATTTTTCAGCCTTCAGAGATCTATGCGCAGCCTTTCCCGGGAGGGTAGCCTTTTGGCTAGAAAATAGAGAAGGTATGGAGACCGACAGATGGAAAATAACGGGGATCTAGTGTTCAGGGCCATTCAGATCGTGGAAGTTGCCGCTGGTAAATTTGACCAGTTGCTTGTCCAGAGGCATCTTTCTGACCTGCCGGACAACCCTCTGGTTATGGCGGTTTCCCACTCTTCGCTGAACTACAAGGATGCGCTTTGTGCATTCGGCAACCCCGGTATAGGGTGTGAATACCCTCACACGCCCGGCATGGATGCTATCGGTAAAGTGGTTGTAGACCACAGTGGCACCTTTTCCCGGGGGGATGAACTATTGGTAACCGGCTACGATCTGGGGATGCATACACCCGGAGGTCTGGCTGAGCGGATCGCGATTCCCCCGGGCTGGGCCTTGGTTTTGCCACAGGGACTCAATGCCAGGGAGTCTATGGCATTGGGTACAGCGGGTTTAACCGCCGCACTGTGTGTGGAGAAGCTTCTCGATTCCGGTGCCACTCCGCAGGATGGTGAGGTGTTGGTGACCGGGGCTACCGGCGGCGTGGGGTCTATTGCTGTTGCACTCCTGGCCAAGCTCGGTTTTCGGGTTGCTGCCGTGACCGGTAAGCTGGAGTCGGCAGATTTTCTTGCCGCGTTGGGTGCCTGGAAAGTCGTCGATCGAGAGACTCTGGCCCCGTTTGCCAGCAAAGCCATGACAAAGCCTCCTTGGGCTTGGGCGGTGGATACGGTGGGCGGGGAGACCCTCTTTAATGTTATCAAGTCGCTGGCTTATGGCGGCGGCGTCGCCGCCTGCGGCATGGCCTCCGGCGCCCAGTTTCATGCCAGTGTTTTGCCATTTATCCGACGTGGTATCAGCCTTCTCGGTGTGGACAGTGTGGCGTTGCCTATAGAGAAGAAGGCCGGTGTCTGGCACCTGTTTGCGGATCAATGGTCTATCGGTGACCAATTGAATCGTATTGCCGAAGATATCTCTCTTGGGCAGGTGCCGGAATATCTGGCCCGTCTTCACAGGGGGCATGGCATTGGTCGCTATGTTGTGGATATGTCCCTCTAAGACCGCGAAGGAATGTTTTGGAATATACAGTACGTCATGCTGAGCCTCCTGTTGATTATTTCCAAATGGCACAATGAATCTAGCGGAAATTGTTTTATCTGTGCCGTTGAGACAACTCAAAGTTGTTGGTATTTCAATAGGTTGCACCGTATTGCCCTGGAAGTCTTCGGTGCTAGAGGTACAACAACCAAAGCTAAAGGCAGTGTTTGTCTGTGCGCTTTTTTTTCAATAGTCTTGTAGCAGGTGTTGCTGGTTGCAGCCTGTTTTTCTCGGAAGAGCACATTGTCTAAAGGTAACAGCGAATCAATACCTCCCGGTCAGGACAGCGCACTGGTACTTTCCGGTGGGGGCGCCCGCGCGGCCTACCAGGCCGGGGTGCTCAAAGCCCTGGCAGAACTCGTGCCCAAAGATAACCCGAGGCCATTTACAATTATCTGTGGAACCTCAGCCGGTGCCATGAATGCGATGATGCTCGCTTCCCATCCAGGCACGTTTAAAGAGGCGGTTGACACTATGTGTGCGCTCTGGATGGATTTATGCGTGGAGCGAATTTATCGAACCAGTTGGCATAGTCTGCTGGGTAATTTGATTTCCATCAGCCGCTCGCTGTTTAACCAGGGTGTAGGGCGGGAGAAGCCCCTGGCGCTCCTCGACAACTCGCCATTACGCAAATTGCTTGAGGAGGAGATTGCCCTTGGGAATATCCAAAAAAATATTGATGCGGGTCACTTACATGCGGCTTGTGTGAATGCCCTCTCCTACAGTGAGGGTGAATCTGTCAGCTTTTTTCAAGCCGCAGAAGGGGTAAAGGGTTGGCAGCGGTTTCGGCGTTTTGGAGTTCCAACCCGGCTGACTACGGATCATCTGATGGCATCGGCTGCCATTCCCGCAATCTTTCCCGCAGTAAAAATTGATGATGTATATTTTTGCGATGGCGCCATCCGTCAGATGGCACCGATCAGCTCCGCGTTGCACCTGGGCGCTGGGCGCGTATTCATCGTTGGTGTATCCGATAACCGCTCACCGGTACACTGGGGCAGTCGGCGCAGCAGTGTCCAGCAGCACTCGCCATCCATGGCGCAAATAGTTGCTCAATTGTTCAATGCTGCATTCATTGACAGTCTGGAAGGGGACTTGGAACACCTAGACCGGGTTAACACATTGCTGGGCTCTGTTGATAAGGAGCACTATGTCCAGTTGGCCCCCCTGCGCCCGGTTGAGTCAGTGGTGATTGAACCTTCGCAGAGCCTCGGTCGACTGAGTGGCCGAAAGCTTCGATACCTGCCTTCCGCGCTGCGCTGGTTATTCCGTTCCACCGGTGCAACGAATGCTGGTGGTGGGGTTTCCGCGGCCAGTTATCTGCTTTTTGAACAACCCTATATCGAAGAGCTAATTGAACTTGGCTATCAGGATGCCATGTGGGAAAAGGATAAGCTGCGCCATTTCTTGCAACCTTTGCCTGGGGTGGCAGAGGAGCGAAAAGGCTTGTTTGGGGTGCGGGGAAAGGCCTCTGAGAAGGGCGCTGATAGTGGCTCCGGGCCTGTTGACCCTTGATGGAATAGCCCCGTCAGCGCAGGCAGAGGGGTGCCAGCGACTGACCGTTGTGGGATCCTCTGTCTACAGGCAGCCCATGGGGTTCTGTTAATCTGTCTGAGAAGACATCCTGGGGAAGCGTGCGGCTACTGGTGCCTTGGGCCTTGAGGGTCCAGGTACTTCCGTGGCAAATCGCTCTGCCAACCCCATAACGCGTGTACCAGAGCGTGGCTCCCCGCGCTGGAATATGTTAAAAAAGCGTCATCCAGACCGGATGCGCTGGAGAGATGCCATACTGGACTGGCTGGAACTGTATGCCGACTTGTGAGTCGAAGCCCATTAGGAATGTAAGGAGCTATCGGTAATGACGCTTATCAAGAAGCCATTGGCCCTCGTTGGTGCGCTGCTCAGTCTGCTGGCACCTGTGGCCCTGGCAGAAGTCGATCCGGAGGTTGCAAAAACCATCAAGGCTCGCCTCCAGGCCGGCAATCCCATGTCCTCTTATGGTGACGTGCGCGAGAGTCCGATAAAAGGCCTTTACGAAGTTGTGGATGGCAACAACAACAGCCTGTTTGTCACTGCAGATGGCAGCCATTTTATTTTTGGGGATTTATTTGAAGTGGATAGCGGTGGAAGGTTCGCCAACCTCTCTGAAGCGCGCAGGGCCATTCGCCGGTCTGAGGCCCTGGGTGCCCAAAGCGTTGAGGATATGATCGTTTTTTCGCCGAAAGGGAAGACAAAGGCGCGTATCTATGTCTTTACCGATGTGGATTGTGGTTACTGCCGAAAACTGCACCAAGATATGCCCGAATTGAACAGGCGCGGCATTGAGGTGCGATACCTGGCCTTTCCCCGGGCGGGCCTGCAATCTTTGGGCTACCGCAAACTGGCCACAGCCTGGTGCTCGGACGATAGTAACAAAACCCTGACAGCGCTGAAAAATCGCGAAAATGTACCCCTGAATGTGTGTAAAGACAATCCGGTTGCGGCGCACTTCAAACTGGGTAACGAGACCTTTGGCGTGCGCGGTACACCCACAATCGTATTGGAGGATGGTAGAGTAGCGCCCGGTTACCTGCCCCCGGCGACTTTGGTGAAAGAGCTGGGAATTTAATCTATTGTCCAAAGCGCCGACAGCCCTGGGCTGTCGGCAGTCTCGTTCAGGCCGGGCTCGTGTAGGATACCTTTCTCGGCTGGGTCATTTTCTCTGGTGCGAGGATATCAATGAGTTCCTCTTCACTGAGCAAACCTTCTCCAAGAATCAATTGCTTGACGCTCGCACCGGTAACCAGTGCCTGCTTGGCGATGCGGGTGGCATTCTCGTAGCCGATAAATGGATTGACTGCTGTGATCAGACCGATGCTATTTTCCACCATTTGCCGGCAGTGCTGCTCATTTGCGCTGATGTTGTTGACGCAGCGCTGGGTGAGGGTATGCATGGCCTGGGTCATCAGGCGTATCGACTGAAGCAGATTGAAGGCGATCACCGGTTCCATCACATTCAATTGTAACTGGCCGGACTCCGCTGCCATGGTGATAGTCAGGTCGTTGCCGATGACCTGATAGGCCACTTGATTGACCACTTCGGGAATGACCGGATTCACTTTGCCTGGCATTATCGACGAGCCGGGCTGCATGGGTGGCAGGTTTATTTCGTTCAGGCCGGCGCGGGGGCCGCTGGAAAGCAGACGCAGGTCGTTACAGATTTTTGAAATTTTTACCGCGATACGTTTCATCACGCCAGAGAACATCACAAAGGCACCGGTGTCGGAAGTGGCTTCAACCAAGTTTTCTGCACAGACAAAGTCAATCGAGGATATTTCTGATAGTGCCTTGACGACGAGTTGGCGGTACCCCGGATCGGTATTGATGCCCGTGCCTATAGCGGTGCCACCCATATTGATTTCCCTAAAGAGGGTTACCAGTTCTTTGACCCTGGCAACATCTTCGCGAATGGTTGCGGCAAAGGCGGCGAACTCCTGTCCCAGTGTCATAGGAACGGCATCCTGCAGTTGCGTACGCCCCATCTTTAAGATTCGAGCAAAAGTCACAGCCTTCTTATCGAATTCAATACAGAGAGCTTCCATGGACTGTACCAGATCATTGTAGCTGAGCAGTATGGCTAAGTTGATAGCGGTGGGATAAACATCGTTGGTAGACTGCGACAGGTTGACATGGTTGTTGGGGTGGACCACTGTGTAGGTGCCCTTTTTGTGACCGAGCAACTCCAGAGCACGATTGGCGACAACTTCATTGGCATTCATATTGGTGGAGGTGCCCGCGCCCCCCTGAATCATATCTACCAGAAACTGGTCATGTAGCTTGCCATCAATTATTTCATCGCAGGCTTCGGCAATGGCATCTTGTATAGCGGGTTCCAGGTAGCCTAATGCACCATTGGCCAGAGCGGCCGCTTTTTTGACCATCGCCAGGGCTTTGACCAGGCAGGGGAAGTGATTGAGGGCGATCCCGGTGATCTGGAAATTTTCCAATGCGCGCAGGGTCTGAATACCGAAGTACACATCGGCGGGTACATCGCGTTCCCCCAGTAAATCCCGCTCCCGGCGCGTCTCGCTATCAGTGCTGAATATGGGTGTGGATTTCAGGGTGTGAAAATTGTTTTTCATGCTGTTTCCTGTGTTCTCAGTGGCTGCACACGGACGTGTACGTAGATGCATTGAGGTATTTAAAAATCTGATCACCGGGCAGGTTGGGGGATTGTGTGGTGTGGGTTGCAATCGTCGCCCACCAGAAGTCCGCTGTCGGCTTAGCGGTAGAGGGGAGTGCACTCCCCGCACAGTGAGGTCCCCATCAATATTTTGATTTCGTCTGCGCTGTAGCGCATGGCCAACAGATGGTTGAGTTTCGCAAAACAGGCGATGCTGGTCATATCCAGGCCACTCACAACACCGCTGCGCAGCAGAGCAGAGCCCGTTGCATACTTGCCCAAATCCACCTGATTTTCCAGGCACTGGGAAACAGCCACACAAATAATGCCCGCTTCTGCCGCCGTTTTCAGTTGCGCTGTAAAGGCGGCGTTATTTGTGGGGGCGTTGCCAGTTCCGTAGGTTTCGATCACCAGCCCGCGGGGGCGATACTCGACGAGCTTACTGAGGAAAAGTGGAGAGATACCCGGAAACAATTTCACAAGTACTACCTTGCCATCTGCAGACTCGGGTGTTTGAAATTGCGGGCTGTTGACGGGGTCCAATAGCACATTGGGGTCAACACTAACCTGAATACCCACCTCTCCCAGGCTCGGGTAGTTGGGGCTGGCGAAAGCATCCAGTGAACCGGAACTCACTTTTACTGCACGGTTACCACGTAGTAATTTGCCGCTGAAGTAGAGACAGACTTCCTTGATATCCTCTGATCCGCTCAGCAACAGGGCCGCGATCAGATTGTTGTAGGCGTCGCTGCGCATTTCCCTCAGGGGAATTTGCGAGCCGGTTACCAGAACCGGCTTGTCCAGCCCCTGCAGGGCAAAAGACAATGCGGAAGCGGTGTAGGCCATGGTATCGGTGCCGTGCAGCACGACAAAACCCGTGTAATGGTTATAATTGTCGTGTATTTCTGCAGCGATGCGGTACCAGTCCTGCGGTTGCATATCGGCGCTGTCCAACAGCGGTTCGAGGGTCTGAAAATCGACCTGTGGGAGCTGATCAACAGTATCCTCAAGAAGGCGTTGCAACGCGCTCTCCAGATGCGCATCCGGCACATAACCGGATGCGCTGCGACGCATTCCCAGGGTTCCGCCGGTATACAGGATAAGGGTTTTCTTCATTACTCGACCGCTATCAGTGTTTCATTCAAAATGCCCCCCTTTTTTGGAGGCAGGCACAGTGGATGCAATTTCGCCGGTTGTTGGTATCTGGTGCCAGGAGATGCCTTTAAAGCATCTGCAGAGGATGGTACCTGTTTCAGGAGGGGTTTTAAAATGATAAAACTCTCGCCTAGCCTGTCCCCTGGCTGCTGGTGTAGGCACGCAATTTTATTGACTTTTTCTCTTTTCGCTCGGTAAGGTTGCCGATCCTTTGTAGATTTTAGTGGCATTTATTGCACGGGCTTTTGCACTGCAATTACCGTGTGTCGGGTCGTGAGGACGGGAGGAAAGTTGTGAGCGCAACAGTTGAAAGAGCTGCTCAGGTGAAGGGCCAAGAGGTTGCGGGGAGCCCCGCGCGCGCGGTGCGTATCGGCGTGTGCGGCCTGGGTACTGTGGGTGGCGCCACCATCAATGTCCTGGCGCGCAATGGGAAAGAAATCGCCGCGCGCTGTGGACGCGCAGTGATTATAGAGGAGGTCGGTGCTCGCCGCGATAATCCCGACTGTGATACCAGCCGGCTAAAAGTCACCCCGGATATCTTTGCTGTCGCCAACAACCCCGACGTGGATATTCTGGTGGAGCTGGTCGGCGGGACAGGCGTGGCGCGAGACCTGGTATTGACAGCCATTGACAATGGCAAGCATGTCGTTACCGCCAACAAGGCGCTGATTGCAGAACACGGCAATATGCTGTTTGAGTTCGCTGCCCAAAAAGGGGTCACGGTGGCCTATGAGGCTGCCGTGGCGGGAGGGGTGCCCATTATCAAGTCTCTGCGCGAGGGCCTTGCGGGTAACCGGATTCAGTGGATCGCCGGTATTATCAATGGTACTGGCAACTATATCCTCACGAAGATGCGCGAAAGTGGGTGCAGTTTTGCCGAGGCCCTGGGCCAGGCACAGGCTTTGGGCTACGCAGAGGCAGACCCTACCTTTGATGTTGAGGGGATAGACGCTGCGCATAAACTGGTCATTATGGCCTCCCTGGCATTTGCCATACCCCTGACTTTTGACAAGGTCTATACCGAGGGCATCAGCCGGATTTCCAGGGAGGATATCCACTACGCGGATGAATTGGGCTATCGCATCAAGCACCTGGGAATTGCCCGGCGCAGGGGCCAGGGGGTGGAGTTGCGTGTGCACCCGACCCTGATACCGCAACGCCGGCTCATCGCCAACGTCAACGGCGTCATGAATGCCGTCCTGGTGAGTGGCGATGCCGTTGGTCCCACCCTCTATTACGGTGCCGGCGCCGGTGGCGAAGCCACGGCCTCTGCCGTGGTTGCCGATATTGTGGATGTGGCGCGGACGCTTGAAGCCAGACCGGACCAGAGGGTGCCGCCGGCCGGTGTCGCGCTCCATGAGCTGGGTGAAACCCAGGTGCTGCCACAGGAGGAGGTAGTCACCAGCTACTACCTGCGGATCTCCGCTTGTGACAAGCCTGGTGTCATGTCGGAACTTGCCACTATCTTCAGTGACTGGGGCATCAGTATCGAAGCGTTGATCCAACATGAACCGCAGGAGGGTGAAAGGCTTGTGCCGGTGGTCATTCTCACCAGTCGCGCGAGAGAGGCCAGCCTGTGTGGGGCGGTCGCACAGATTCAGGCCCTGCATACCGTCGAGGGAGAGGTGGTGCGAATCCGTGTGGAAAGTCTCGGCTGAACCCGGCCAGTATGTCCTGGTCATGCCAACCCTTGAGGGTGGCCTGTGTTCATAACTCCCGCTAGATTCTGGGGCTAAAAACGATTGTGAAATATGTCAGTACCCGCGGCCGTGCGCCGTCACTTTCTTTTATTGATACTGTGCTCACGGGCCTCGCCACCGACGGTGGTCTCTATATGCCGGAGACATTGCCGCAGTTTTCCCGAGCGGATATTGCCGCTATGGGGATGCTGGATTATCAGCAGTTGGCATTTCGCATTATCCAGCCGTTTGTGGGTGAGGATCTTAGTGATAGAGCGCTGCGGGAGATTATCGGTCGCGCTTACCGACCGTTTCGTCACCGAGCGGTGGCGCCGCTGGTACAGACAGATACCAACGAATGGATACTGGAGCTTTTTCACGGACCGACTTTGGCCTTCAAGGATTTTGCCCTGCAGTTTCTTGGTCAGCTGTTCGACCACTTGCTGAAGAAGCGCGGTGAGCGCGTGGTGGTGATGGGGGCCACGTCAGGAGATACCGGTTCGGCAGCGATTGAGGGCTGCCGTCACTGCGAGAATATCGATATTTTTATCCTGCATCCCCACAAGCGGGTTTCCGAAGTGCAGCGCCGGCAGATGACCACGGTACTGGCGGACAATGTGTTCAATATTGCCCTGGAGGGCAATTTCGACGATTGTCAGAACATGGTGAAGGCCAGCTTTGCCAGCCAGTCTTTCCTGCCCGACGGGCGCCGCCTGGTGGCAGTGAACTCCATCAACTGGGCGCGCATTATGGCGCAGATCGTTTACTATTTTTATGCGGCACTGCGTTTGGGCGCGCCGCACAAGACAGTGAACTTTTCCGTGCCCACCGGAAATTTTGGTGATATTTTCGCGGGCTACCTGGCTCGGCAGATGGGATTGCCTATTGATCAATTGGTGATCGCCACCAATACCAACGATATTTTGCACCGCTGTCTCAGTGATAACGACCACACCCTCAAGCCCCTGGTGCACAGCCTGTCACCCAGTATGGATATCATGGTGTCGAGCAATTTCGAGCGATTGCTGTTTGATCTGTACGGGCGCAATGGCGCTGCTGTAACGGAGCTACTGGCGGATCGCAGTGCCCCTTTGCATTTGAGTGAGCAGGCCCTGGCACGAGCACGGCAGGTGTTTTCCAGCTATCGGGTCGACGATACGCGTACGGTAGTGGTGATCCGCGAGCAGTTTGCGGCCAGTGGATATCTGCTCGACCCCCACACCGCGATCGGTGTCGAGGCTGCACGGCGGGTGCGTCTCTCAGCCGAACAGCCCATGGTTTGCTTATCCACCGCGCACCCGGCAAAATTCCCCGAGGCTGTGGTGCAGGCGCTGCCACAAACCACAATTCCCTTGCCGGCCCATATGCAGGATCTGTGGCAGCGCGAAGAGCGACTCGAAGTACTGCCGAATAGCCTGTCCCGGGTGCAGGACTATATGGCAGCCCTGTTGTCCGCTGGGAATTAGTTACCGGTATCCGGTTCTGTTTGCCGGATTTGAATTTAGCTGAGAGACAATGAGTACAAGAATTCAGCGGCGGCCAGTGGATTTTTCCTCTGGCCGTTTTGCTTCTGATACGCCGAAAATCCTGCAGAGAGTGCTGCTAGGTCGTGGCATCGTCAGCGAAGAGGCCCTGGATCACAGCCTCTCCAGGTTACAGAAACCCGAGACAATGCGCGGCCTGGATACCGCCGTGACATTGCTGCTGGGGGCTGTCCGGGCCCGGCAGAAAATTGTGATTGTTGGGGATTTCGATGCGGATGGGGCCACCAGTTGTACACTCGGGGTACTCGCACTCAGTGCCATGGGGGCCCAGGGTGTGGAGTTCCTGGTACCCAACCGCTTCGACTTTGGTTACGGGCTGACTCCGGAAATTGTCGAGGTGGCCAGGGAATCTAGCCCGGATGTGCTGATTACGGTGGACAACGGTATCAGTAGTATCGACGGGGTGGCGGCGGCCAAGGCAGCGGGGATGACGGTGATAGTGACCGATCACCATCTGCCGGGCAGCGAGCTGCCGGATGCGGATGCCATTGTCAACCCGAACCAGCCGGATTGCGACTTCCCCAGTAAGCACCTCGCCGGTGTTGGCGTTCTTTTTTATCTACTCAGTCGCCTACGAACTGCCCTGCAGGCGTGTGGCTGGTTTGAGCAGAGCGCTATCGCCCCGCCGAATATGGCCGAATACCTCGACCTGGTGGCACTTGGCACTGTGGCGGATCTGGTACCGCTGGATCATAATAACCGCATACTGGTGCACCAGGGTATCGCGCGAATCCGCTCCGGTCGCTGCCGCCCCGGAATTTGTGCGCTGCTGGAAGTGGCCGGGCGCGACCAGCGCCGGCTGTCCACCACCGATATTGGGTTTATCCTTGGGCCTCGTATCAATGCGGCCGGGCGCTTGGATGATATCGGTACCGGTATTCGCTGTCTCCTGACCGGTGACACGGATGAGGCCCGTGTACTGGCGGGGGAACTGGATAGGCTCAATCGTGATCGCAAGGCGATAGAGCAGGGCATGCAGCGGGAGGCCCTGACAGCGCTGGAAGCGTTGCGTCTTGAAGGGGATATCCCCTGGAGCCTGTGCCTGTACGATGCCAACTGGCACCAGGGTGTGGTAGGTATTCTTGCCAGCCGTATCAAGGAAAAGTTTCACCGCCCGGTGATCGCCTTCGCCGAAGGTGACAACGGCCTGGTGAAAGGTTCCGCGCGCTCCATCCCCGGCCTGCATATCCGCGATGCCCTGAGTGATGTGGCTGCGGCCAATCCCGAACTGATCAGCAAATTCGGTGGCCATGCCATGGCTGCAGGGTTGAGCCTGCGGGCGGAAAATCTCGGTGTCTTTCGTGCCACTTTTGAGCTGGTGGTGCGTAACAGGCTCGATAAAAACCAGCTACATGCCGTGATCGACTCTGATGGAGAGCTGGATATCCGGGACTATAACTTGCAGACTGCAACACTGTTGCGTGCCTGCGCACCCTGGGGGCAGGCCTTTCCCGAGCCAATCTTCGATGGCGAATTCCTGTTATTACAACAGCGCATCGTGGGAGAGCGCCACCTGAAGATGGTGTTGTCACCGCCGCAGGCGCCACAGCTGGTGCTCGATGCCATCGCCTTTAATGTGGATACCAGTCTGTGGCCACAGGCTGTGCGGAGAGTGCGCCTGGCTTACAAATTGGACGTGAATGAATTTCGCGGGCGGGAGTCTCTGCAGCTGTTGGTGAACTTGTTGGAGGCGGTATAGGGATTGCCTTTTTCGAGAGCTGCGGGATCTATGGAGTTGCTCGTAGCTGTGATTAAAATATGTGATTGTAAGTGGGAATCGTGAAGCGCAAACAGATCCAAGCTGAAATCCTGTTGTTGTTGGCAGCCCTGTTCTGGGGTGTTGCCTTTGTGCCACAAAAAATGGCCATGACGGATATAGAACCGCTGGCGTTCAACGCCTGGCGCTTTATCCTTGGTGGCCTGATTTTGATTCCGGTTGTCTACTGGCTGTCCGCCCGCAGGGATGTCCAGCCCGGTGCAGTGGGCGGCAAGCAGGTCGATCACCGCTGGAGAGCCTGCTTGCCCGGTGGTGCTGTGCTTGGTTTCTGGTTGTTTCTCGGTGCGGCATTACAGCAGGTGAGCCTACTGTATACCACCGCCGGTCGCGCCGGGTTCATTACCGGTTTCTACTTGCTACTGGTGCCAGTGATCGGCCTGTCACTTGGGCATAAGACCAATCGCTGGACCTGGATGGGTACTGGCCTGGCCCTATTTGGTCTTTACTGGCTGGCGGATTTCAGCCAGGAGTCGCAGTTGGTTGGCGACCTGATGGTATTCGCCAGCGCCTTTGTGTTCGCCATCCAAGTACTGTCTGCCGATCACCTGGTGAAGCGCTACGATGCACTGCGTCTTGCTTGTATCCAGTTCCTGGTGTGTGGTCTGCTGTCGGCACTGGCATCGTTGTTGAGCGAGAAGCCGACACTGCAGTCGGCCTTGAATGCAGCCTGGCCTATCGCTTATATGATGTTTTTTTCCACTGCGCTGGCATTCACCTTCCAGCTGCTGGCCCAGCGCTACGCGGCACCTTCCCACGCTACGGTGATTATGAGCCTGGAGGCGGTATTTGCACTGGGAGCGGGTTGGTTGCTTCTGAATGAAGTGCTCAACACTCCCGAGTTGATCGGTTGTGGCCTGATGTTGGCGGGTATGCTGGTCAGTCATTACGGGAATCACAGCGGTACCCATCATTAGGGAATACCATGGATCTGTCAGTACTTACACTCTTGGTTCCCGCCAGTTTTTTTGTCTCGGTAACCCCGGGGCTTTGTATGATGTTAGCACTCAGTTTGGGCATTACTGTGGGGGTGCGCCACACCCTCTGGATGATGGCAGGGGAGTTGGTGGGGGTGGCCCTGGTGGCGTTGGCAGCGGTGCTTGGTGCTGCGGTACTGATCATGCAGCATCCCGCAATATTCCAGGTGCTGAAATATTGTGGTGGGGCCTATCTCGCCTGGATGGGGGTGCAAATGTGGCGCTCGCAGGGGCAACTGGCCATATTGGATGAAGCGGAGCGGGGTGTCGCGTGTGCGCGGCCTTCGGCGAGAGCGCTGATGGCGCAGGGGTTTGTCACCGATGTAGCCAATCCAAAAGGCTGGGCTTTCTTTATAGCTCTGTTGCCGCCCTTTATTAACCAGAGCAAACCACTGGCGCCGCAACTTTCTGTGTTGGTCACCACCATAGTGCTGCTGGAAACCCTGTGTTTACTGATTTACGCTGGGGGTGGCCAGGGGCTCAGTCGATTGCTGGCGCGAGCTGAAAATGTGCGCCTGATTAACCGCGTTTCTGGTAGCTTGATGTTGCTGGTTGGAATCTGGCTGGCGCTATCCTGAGTCAGGCTGCCACAGATTGATGAATTTTGGAGACATTTCGATGATCAGAGACGCTGTGCCTGCATTGCTTACCCTGTTATTGGTGTTGGCAGTGAGTGCTTGCGGGCAACCTAAGGAGGAGCAGACCGTGGAGAAGGAGCCCCAGATTGCCGAAGGTCCTGCCCAGACGGAGGTGGCTGCAAAGCCTACTGTGCCGGATCCCGGAGTCCTGGTGTGGGTGTATCGTGCAAGTGGTCGCAAGCAATGCGAGGGCGGCGGTATGACAATGCAGCAGAGCCTGGCGAGGCTGCAGGAAAATGGTGTAACGGTGCAGGCGTCCCGCTGTGGCATGCGCACCGATAGAATGTACCCCTCGATGTGTGGTGCGCCTACAGGAGATATACTGCTGCACCAAGTCAGTATGGATGCCCTGGAGGCCACTCTGGAACTGGGCTACAACCCGGCCGAGCAGGTGCAATACCAGACTGTCGAGTGCCGGGACAATAGCGCTTAGGTTTTGAGTGTCCTAGCAGATACAAAAATGGGGGGCAAGTTGCAAGTTCGTCATCTAACTGTTCCCGATGGCTTATGGCACATTTTGCGGGGTACTTATAACAGTCTACTTTGGAGAAATGGCAAAGGGCTCCGGTTGTGTCGCAAGCCGGTTCATCACTTGGCGGTTTGATCTGGGGACAGCTTTGTCAGGCCGAAAGGGTTGTGGTAATAGCACGGCGAATAGGTGTCTCTGTGCTATGGACAATGCCTCTGTATTTTCTACCACAGGCACGTGAGCGCTTCCCAGACTGGACAATAAAACCTCAACAGCACAGCCTGTAAACCGGTATTTGGGGGTAGTCGGTTGCTTCAGGTCCGGACTGTCTTTGCAGAGCTTGCACAACCTTGCGCAATAGCAGGCAGTTGTGCCGGTAGCGAGCTTGGTAAAGTGCAATTTCGCTGACGGTGCCTGGTCGGGCTGAAGCATGTGCCAGGGGCCCTTCCGAGCCGCCGCTTGACTGGCAGAGCCCCTATGGCTGGGGTAGAATGCGCGCCGTTTTTTATTTTGCCGGAACACCGAGAGTTCATGGAAATCAATCCCTTCCTCAATCAATTGAATGACCTCGAAGAGCGCACCGATGTTCTCAGGGGGTATCTTTGACTATGCCAGCAAGAAAGAACGCCTGACCGAGGTCGAACTGGAGCTGGCAGAGCCGGGTGTCTGGGACGACCCGGACCGCGCACAGGCCCTGGGACGCGAGCGCTCTTCCCTGGAAACTGTGGTGGCCACCATTGAAAATCTCGATGCCGGCATCTCCGATTGCCGCGAGCTGCTGGAGCTGGCGGTTGAAGAGAATGATGAGGACTCTGTGAATGAAGTCTCGGCGGAGATCGGAGGATTGCAGCAACAGCTTGGCATCCTGGAGTTCCGTCGCATGTTCTCCGGTGAGAACGATGAGAACAATGCCTATCTAGAAATCCAGGCGGGGTCCGGTGGTACCGAGGCCCAGGACTGGGCGGAAATGCTGTTGCGCATGTATTTACGCTGGGGGGAATCTCACGGTTTCAAGGCCACCCTGGAAGAGGTGTCCGCCGGTGAAGTGGCGGGTATCAAGAGCGCCACTGTGCATTTCTCCGGGGATCATGCCTTTGGCTGGCTGCGAACCGAAACCGGTGTGCACCGCCTAGTGCGCAAATCCCCTTTTGATTCAGGTAACCGCCGCCATACTTCTTTTTCTTCCGTGTTTGTGTCCCCCGAAATTGAAGACAACATCGAGATTGAAATCGATAAATCCCAGGTCCGTGAAGATACCTACCGCGCATCCGGTGCCGGCGGCCAGCATGTCAATAAAACCGACTCCGCGGTACGCTTGACGCATACGGAATCCGGTATCGTGGTGCAGTGCCAGAGCGAGCGTTCCCAGCACCAGAATCGCGACAAGGCCTGGAAGATGTTGCGCGCAAAAATGTACGAGCAAGCAATGCTAAAGCGCAATGCGGAAAAACAGGCCATGGAAGACAGCAAGGCCGATATCGGCTGGGGCAGCCAGATTCGCTCCTATGTTCTGGATGATCAGCGCATCAAAGACCTGCGTACCAGCGTCCAAACCAGTAACTGCCAGGCAGTACTGGACGGAGATCTGGACCAGTTTATCGAAGCCAGCCTGAAAGCCGGCCTCTGATTCAAAGTCTCCATCTTCACCGTGCCCTTCGGCGATGGGGGGCAAATTCACTCACATAACTGATAGACCACCATGACTGATTTCCAGCAAGACGAAAACAAACTGATTGCCGAGCGCCGCACCAAGCTCTCCGCCCTGCGAGAGAAGGGCAACGCTTTCCCCAACAGTTTTCGCCGCGAGAACCTCGCTGCCGACCTGCAAGCTGAATTCGGCAATAAACAGAAAGAGGAGCTGGAAGAGCTGGGTAAAAGCGCATGCGTAGCTGGGCGTATCCTGGCGAAACGCGGTCCCTTTATGGTAATCCAGGATGTGTCCGACCGCATCCAGTTGTATGCGGACAAGGCGGCACAGAAAGACATTAAAGCGCGTTTCGGTGCCTGGGATATCGGTGATATCGTCGGTGTAAAAGGCACATTGCACAAATCTGGTAAAGGCGACCTCTACGTCAACTGCGAAGAGTACACTCTGCTCACCAAGGCGCTGCGCCCACTGCCGGAAAAATTCCACGGTATTGCCGATCAGGAGTTGCGATACCGGCAGCGCTATGTGGACTTGATCGCCACACCGGAATCCCGCGAGCTTTTCCGCCTGCGCTCTCGGGTGATTAATTACATCCGTCAGTTTATGAATAGCCAGCAGTTTATGGAGGTGGAAACTCCCATGCTGCAGGTGATTCCCGGCGGTGCCAGTGCACGTCCGTTTGTAACGCATCACAATGCGCTGGATATCGACATGTATCTGCGCATTGCTCCGGAGTTATATCTGAAGCGCCTGGTGGTGGGCGGTTTCGAGCGGGTTTATGAAATCAACCGCAACTTCCGCAACGAGGGGCTGTCTACCCGCCACAACCCCGAGTTCACCATGCTTGAGTTTTACCAGGCCTACGCGGACTACAACGACCTGATGGATCTCACAGAAAAGATGCTGCGCGGCATTTGCGAGGAGGTACTGAATACAACCATGCTGGAGTATCAAGGCCGCAGCTACGACTTTTCCCTGCCGTTTGCCCGTCGATCTGTGTTTGATTCCATCCTGCATTTCAATCCGGAGCTGACTGCGAGGGATATTGATAATATCGAATCCGCTCGCACTCTCGCGGAGAAACTCGATATTCCGCTCAAAGACAGCTGGGGCTTGGGCAAGGTGCAGATCGAAATTTTTGAGAAAACTGTGGAGCATCGGCTCGACCAGCCTACCTTTATTACCGAATACCCTACCGAGGTTTCTCCGCTGGCGCGTCGCAATGACGATAATCCCTTCGTGGCCGACCGCTTCGAATTTTTTGTGGGAGGCCGTGAAATCGCCAATGGTTTTTCTGAGTTGAATGATCCGGAAGATCAGGCAGAGCGCTTCAGGGCTCAGGTGGTTGAGAAGGAAGCGGGTGATGATGAGGCCATGCACTATGATGCCGATTACATACGCGCCCTGGAGTACGGCCTGCCGCCTACTGCTGGCGAGGGTATTGGTATCGACCGTCTGGTGATGCTGTTGACCAACACCCCGTCTATTCGCGATGTGTTGCTGTTCCCACATATGCGCCCGGAAGCCAGTGACTGATTGACCTGGGCACTGGTTGCGGTGCGTATCGCCGCCGCGTGAGTGGTCCACGCGGCGGGGGTTTTCTTTTTGCTGCCCTGACTACTGCCACGTCGATCTTCCTAAGCGTCCTGTGTAGCTGCTGTTATTTTCCCTTTGAGCCGGGCCCGGTTGGTGTCGGAGGGATCCTAGGGGGAGTTCTGGGTGGCCACCTCCCTGCATTTTGTGTAACAGTATGACAGTATCGATTATTCCACTGTGCTGCCCGACGAAAAATTAACTTATGCTATCTCCCAGCACGCCCCTTATAATGCGTTAACTTGACGCTGTTAAATTGGTAAAGCCGACTTTGATCTGTTTACCAATTCAAAGGCTATGTTCATACAATAGTCGTATTATTCAACTCATTCAGCTCAATTCCAAACTCTATTGTGAAGAGCCGGGCATAAGTAATTTTGATAACTTCCGCTAATCATGCTTCCCGTTTGCCTGGAACAAATTTCCCTCGCTACATTCTTTACTCTAGGACGGGACAGTACTTCTTACTCCTTGATTCAACCGGCAGCAGCGATCCGGGAAGCCTGGGTTACACTTACGGCTCGATAACACCTGAGTTCTCGCCGGCAATGGGTGTCGTCCAGCGGGGTTATGTACCACGTTATTACCAGTGGTAAGTCAGTGCCAATGAGCCGTATTGATCAGGGACCTGTTGTACATCATAGGAATCTGAAACAGCACTTAGCGTAAAATTAACGGTAAAATGGTAAAATTGAATGGCCCCGCCTGCTGTTGCAACGCTTTGGTATTGCTGCAACTTAACTGAGTGACTATTGCTGAAGGTATTGCCATTGAGGGTGATATCATGAATAACATAATTACCCATACAGGTGACAAATAAATGCCAATCACCGTGTTTTGGTAGCATGGCTGGATTCATATTGGCGGCTGGATTCACCGAGGTGTTCAGGAAACTGTTGGCCAGTCCCGAACCTACGCGCCACCCGAAACCCAGACCAAAATCAGTTTTTCGGTTGCCCACTCCCCCTTGGGCAAGGGCGATAAAATCCATCTCGTGACCACTGCCAACGGCGGTACTGGCGAGGCGCCAGACCCGTTCGGCCTCCAGCCGGAAAATCGGTTCGGTTTGGAGTTGATTTTTCCATCCTTTGGGGGGATTGGCTCTGATTAGGCTGTGAGCGGCTTTTTGTGACTGCTTGGCTAGAGAAGGTGGACCAACAAAACCCAGCAGCAGACTCAGGCGATCGTTGATAAAGTGGCTTCCAGCAAACATATTGCCCTGCCAGTAGAGTAGGCCCGCATAGGGCCTGTCCTCCGTATTAAGAGCACTTCTGGAGGTGTGGTCAGGTGTGTACATTTCCTGCATTATCTTATAGGAAATTGCCCGTTGTTTGTTTTTCATGGTGGCGATAGGCGTATTACGGGTTATACGGTGAATCCAGTTGGGAATATTCTCTTCGTTAAAGCCTTCCTTGCCTATACTGTAGCCCCAAGTATAAGAAAAGCCATTAGTATAGTCACCATCGTCGTTGACCCAAAAATCGTTTTCCCAGTGATAGGACCACAGCTTTGCACTTTGTTCGTCATTGGCGTGATTGTGTAGTGAATAAACTAAAAGGCAGGTCGGTAAAACCGGCAATAAAAATCGTATCATAGGGCGCTCTAACCTATCGCCTAAATCATGATTAATGAGAATGTAGTAACAACGCAGGAGCGGTTCTTCTATGAAGTATAGATAAGCCGTGATAAATCACATCGACGAGTATTGCTCAGGGAATAACTTATCCCGGTTTCGTGAATGTATATGAATGGTCTTTGTAGCTCTGATATAGAAATGTATCTCAGAAATAAATATGTATTATTACTTTAGTGAGGACTGGATTTAGGTTTTTCTCAACTCAGCAGAATAAGGTGATTGGGTAGTCCGTCTTTTACTTTGCTGGCAGGGGCGGCATCATGAAGCAATTCTCCACACAGGGCAATACACTGTAGTAGAGCCTCTCCAGCTTTGCCCCGCTTGATTTCACGAATAAAGGTTTCAACGATTGTCTGCCAGTTTTCATTGGTAATCTGTTTTGCGAGACCTCGATCTGCCAGTATTTCGACGTAGTGCTCTGCCTCGCACACAAAAATTAAAAGCCCGAGTTGATTCCGCGTGCTGTATAATTCCTGCTCGAGAAACTGTCGCCGGGCAAGATTTGAAGCGCTCCAGTACTTTATTTTCCTGGGAACCAGTTTCATGGTAATGCGTCTCCAGTGAAAGAGAATGGCCAGGGCAATAAAAAAAATCCACTGGATCATAAAGGCCTGTTGGAAGTTGATCCACCAGGGAAGAAATTGAAGGAGAGGAGAGAGCAATAGTGCCAGGAAAGCGGCCCACAGCGTGGAAATGTATAGGTAATTATCTGCCTTTTGTGCCATCACTGCTATCACCACGGCATCGGTATGTGATTCAACTTCCTTGATTGCTTCGACAACCTGGCGCTGATAGCTGTTACTGAGCATTACCATCCTCCCGATGCGCCCCCACCACCGAAACCGCCGTCACCTCCGCTAAATTTGTCCCCGGAACGCTGGCTAGGATAACCACTCCTAAAACCGCCGCTGCCATAGTAGCCGCCAAAGCGCCCGCGCTTGTAGCCACGCCCGTGTATCGGCGAACTGAGTATCGAAGTGCCGAACAGTTGCAGCATGATTAGAATCAGAAGTAGCCCGAGCAAAATTTTCATGCGCCGGTCTTTCTTGGTCTCCAGAGGCGCGGTCACATACTCATTCTTGGTGGCCGCGATAATGGATTGCACTCCGGCGTTAATCCCCCCGGCAAAGTCGCCGCTTTGAAACTTCGGCAGTACTTTGGTCTGAATAATGTTGGCGGCCAGGGCATTGGTAAGGGTGGACTCCAGCCCATCACCAACTTCAATACAGACTTCACGTTCCCTGGGGGCCACTAAAAACAGCACCCCGTTGAGTTTCCCTTTGTGTCCCAGTTTCCAGTGACGCGCCAACTGGTGGGCGTATTCCTCTATGGTAATTCCATGCAGCTCTGGCAGGATGGCAACCACCAGTTGGTTGCTGCTGTCAGATTCGTATTGCTGGACCAGTTCAGTCAGTTGGTATCGCTCGTCAGCAGCCAGCATTTTGGCCCTGTCCACGACGTGACCGGATAGTGGGGGATAATAGATATTCGCCTGTGCTGCCAAAGTGAAGAGCAGTGCCATTACAGAGAGGGTGACTGGACCGGAGCTATTCATTGTGTAATTGGACACCCCTTGGCTTGCTCTCGGGTTGTTAGGAAGGTCTTCCCTTGTGACAGACCGCTTAAGCATCGGTGGTGCCAGATATGTCCTGAGGTGGTACACTTTTTCCAATTGTAGTGCTCGGCAGTCTGGATATAATTCCGCCTTGTCAGCTTGATCCGAAACGCCGTGTCCTCTAATGGGGGTTGCTGACTGAAGTACGACGGACTTACATTGGCGTTGAGATAGCGATCTAACACCAATATTAAGTAGATCAGGGCATATGCTAGGCGGGCCTGGACAACACCAAACTGCAGTTGTTTGACGAGGTTATTGAGCAGGTTGATCTCAAATTGCTGGGTGCTGGATTTTTTGCCGGCTTCGATAACGACCCGCCGGGTCTTGTGCCCGCCCTTCGCATAAGCCTGTAAAGTTTTAACAGGGCTGGGTATCTGCTCTGAGCAGCTCTGGTACGGGATTTTTACCCGGGCCCAGAGTACTACCGGCTTCTTACTCAAGAAGGTTTTGTTGATGCCACAGCCGCTAAAAACTTCCGCTAGCAGACGAGGCAGTGCGCAGTGTCTGGTTGTGGGGCTGCTGCCAGTAGCAGAGGTCATGTAGAATAGCCTTATTCTTCCATGAACCAAGAATAGTCCGCCTTACCCCACTTGCTGGCGACTGCTGGAAGATGTAGAAGAAATGGCGCTAAAGGCAACGATTTTTAAGGCCAACGTGCAAATTGCTGATCTGGATCGGGATTATTATGCCCGGCATCAGTTGACTTTGGCACGGCATCCGTCAGAAACGGATGTGCGTATGATGGTGCGTTTACTGGCCTTCGTACACAATGCAACGGCATCATTGGCATTCACCCGAGGCCTGCCATCAGTTGAGGATGCGGACCTTTGGCAGAAAAGCCCCAGTGGTGATATTGATCTTTGGATAGAGGTAGGCCTGCCTACAGCAGAACGTTTGCGCAAGGCCAGCAATCGAGCCGGACGGGTTTTGGTTTATAGCTTTGGCGGGCGTGCTGCGTTGTTGTGATGGCAGAAACTGGGAAGCCAGCTCGCATGCTTGGACAAGCTTGAAGTTTTTCACCTCTCGTCCCATAGTACAGCGCAACTAGCGGACATGGTCGAGCGCACTATGAATTTCAGCATCACCATTCAGGATGGACATTTTTGCTTCGCAGCCCACGATCACAGTGTGGAGTTATCCCTGGAAATCTGGAAACAGGAGCAGAGAAGTTAATGCCTTCATTTGACATAGTATCTGAAGTGGACAAACACCAGTTGACCAACGCCGTGGATCAGGTGAACCGCATGGTGAGTAATCGCTTTGACTTCAAAAGCGTGGATGCTGAAGTGGAAATGCGTGATTTTTCCCTGATGGTGTGTGCCGAGGCCGATATTCAACTCGATCAGATGGTGGATATGCTGCGCGGTGCACTGGTGAAGTGCGATATAGATCCCCTGGCCATGCATATCGGTGAGAGAGAACAGTCCAGCAAGCAGGTCAAGGTAGGCATAACCTTGAAAAATGGCCTCGATAAAGCCCTATCAAAGAAAATTGTGAAGCTGATCAAAGATGAAAAGCTGAAGGTACAGGCGGCCATCCAAGGGGAGCAGGTGCGGGTTACCGGCAAGAAGCGCGATGATCTGCAACAGGTCATCACACTGCTCAAAGGTACAGCGCTTGAGCAGCCCTTACAATTCAATAATTTCCGCGACTGAAAGGGGATAACGTGATTAAGCGTCTTCTCTTTAGTATAGCCTGTGTCCTGTTGTCGCCCTTGGCGATAGCCACTGATATCAGTCCCGCTAGGTTGTTGGCGAGTTATTGGGTGGATGGTAGTGCGGGCTTGGATCTATCCGGTTTGAGCTTTTGTGCCGGCAAACTGCTCACGGTTTCCGATCGAGCGTCCAAGCAGATTTATGCGATTCAGCTTATGGATGGGCGCGCTGAACTGGTGCCCTACTTAAAGCTTTCTGGGCTACGAGTGCCGAAAAGAAGCCAAGCACACAGTCTTTGGTCCTTTATCCCGGAGTTGTTTCGGCCAGCCAGGGATCTGGATTTTGAAGGGATCACCTGTGGTGAGAATGGTATCTATCTTTTGAGCGAGCGCTACAACCGCATTGCGATGGTAGTGGGGCAGGGCGAGGCCCGCTGGCTCGAAAATCTGTGGTCTCCTGAAGTAAAGGCGCGGGGATACCTGCAGGCCCCTAATGTTTCCAGCGAGGGGCTGGTAAAAGCCGGTGACCAGTTTTGGCTGGCCATTGAGCGAGAGCCCCGCGGTTTGCTCAGACTTAGCCCCGGTGGTGATGCGCAGGTATTTTCGCTGCCCTCTGTAACGGGTCTGGATTTTCGCGGCAGCCCCGAAGATCTTACCGGTCTCGCATATTTCGATGGTGCGCTCTTTACCCTGGAAGGCAATGCCCATGCAGTATGCCGAAGGACCCTGCCGAGCCTGAGAGCCGAGTGGTGCCTGGATTACCGAGCATTGGAGAAAGCACCGGAGCGGATGTACGAGGTGGCTATCCGCGGCAGGGGTGGGGGAGTGGCTGTGAACGAGCAGGGTATCTTTATGGTATTCGACAACGATAATACCGCACGCGCCCAATACCCGGGGGACCGGCGCGCGCTGTTGTTGCACCTGGCTTTTCCCGACAGTTTATAGGCGGTAATGATGGAAAGACTGTCGGCACTGTTGGCGGAGATCCGTGCCTGCCATCTGTGCGAGGCGCAGTTGCCCCTGGGCCCTAATCCCGTGCTGCGGGCAGCGGCGTCGGCGCGCCTGTTGATTGTCGGGCAGGCACCGGGCACCCGAGTACATGCCAGCGGTATACCGTGGAATGATCCTTCCGGCAACCGGTTGCGCAGTTGGCTATCGATCAATCGGGAAACTTTTTATGATGCGTCCCGCATAGCCATTATCCCAATGGGCTTTTGCTATCCGGGTCGCGGAAAGAGAGGGGATTTGCCGCCGCGCCCCGAATGTGCCGCCAACTGGCACCAGCGCCTGCTGGCGCAGTTGCCCAATGTGCAACTGACCCTGTTGGTGGGACAATACGCCCAGCGCCACTACCTGCCGCACTGGTATGGCAGTATTAGTGAGAATGTGTGCCGCTTTCGCGACGCGTTGCCGGCCCGTTACTTTCCCCTGCCGCATCCCAGTCCACGCAATACCTTGTGGTTACGCCAGCGGCCCTGGTTTGAAGAAGCAGTGGTGCCGGAGTTGCGGCGACATACAAATAAGATACTCAGAGTGTAAACATGCCGGTTACCAATAATATTAAGATTCATCCTTCCTGGTACGCTGTGCTGAGGGAAGAGTTTGAACAGCCCTACATGGCCCAGTTGCGCCAGTTTTTGAGAGGAGAGAAGGCAGCCGGCAAGAGGATTTATCCGCCGGGTGGACAGATTTTTAATGCGTTTAATTCCACCCCGTTTGATCAGGTGAAGGTGGTGATACTGGGGCAGGACCCCTACCATGGCAGCGGCCAGGCCCATGGTCTGTGCTTCTCGGTGTTGCCCGGTGTGCGCATTCCGCCGTCACTGCAAAATATCTATCAGGAGTTGCACATGGATATGGGCATAGCGCCCGCACACCACGGTTGCCTGCAGCCCTGGGCCGAGCAGGGGGTATTGCTGCTAAATGCCACTTTGACAGTGGAAGACAGCAGGGCAGGTGCTCACCAGGGACGTGGCTGGGAGCGGTTTACCGATGTGGCGATCCACAAGCTGGCGGAACAGCGCGAGGGGCTGGTATTTATCCTGTGGGGCAGCTACGCACAGAAAAAAGGCGGCTTTATCGATCGCAACAAACATCTGGTGCTGCGTGCACCGCACCCCTCACCCCTCTCGGCTCACCGCGGCTTTTTCGGTACTCGGCCCTTTTCCCAAGCCAATCACTGGTTGAAGCAACGGGGCCAGGCACCAATTGACTGGAAACTACCGGAGGTAAATGGGTTGCAGAGGACTGCGGTGGAAATTCGGTAAGTGTTGGTTTTTGTTATTTTATCCCCTGTACTTCATTTGGATAGGGCTGTCCTGGCTTTCAGACTTAAATCACCTAGAGGCTAAGCATTAAAATATAAAAAGTTAATTCTGGTTATGTGAATCGACCGGCTAGCCTAGAACTCCCTTGGTAATCCCCCCATTTTTACCCGC
>NZ_JAVAMR010000043.1:0-29683 GCF_030731025.1 Microbulbifer sp. 2205BS26-8
GGCACGACTTGGGCAGCTTGTTGAGTACATTGGCCGTCTTGTGTACCCAGCAGCGCTGCTGGCGTGTCTCGGGGTAGGTTTCTTCCAGCGCCGCCCAGAACCCCATAGCGCCGTCACCAATCGCCAGTTCTGGGGCGTTCATGCCTCGCTCCTTTAGCTTACCCAGCACACCTTTCCAGCTCAGCGTCGATTAAGGACATAAGCCCGCAAAAATGCAGCTCCTTTGGAACCTAGCCCTCGTCCAAGCACTCTAACCCACCGCCTGTGGCTTTACTAGAAATGGAGAATAAAAAGTGCGTAAAATCTATATTATTGTTTTTTCGTTGATTGTTACTGGCTGTGGAACTTTTACTTCCCTATCGAGTTCGGATAACAAAATTGCAAGTACTCTGAAACGTCAAAAAACCCAGTGTGAGGAGACATCACGAGCCTATGGTGGGGTGTCATACAATCTCTGCAAATTAAATTCAAACCCCGGTTATCCACATTTTGACTGGGCTCTTGGCTTCTACGTATTGGACATAGCAGCATGTACGATTACAGATACCGTTGTCCTGCCCTATACGATTGTTGAACAGCATAAAAAGGGAAGCATAAGGATCAAATCTTGAAAACCAATACAGGGAGTGATCAGAATTTTCCTTGACCTCCCCGCAAGCGGCTTTGACGAAGTATGGGATGGAGACGATGCGGCACCGCTCAATGCCACTTATCACCTTGATAACGACCTCGATAGCTTAAACTGGGCACCGGGCTCGACAACACCGGTACCAAAGACCAGTGGCCAACCGGTTTCCGGCAGAAATAAATTGCTTATTGTGTGAATATGAGAAGGCGGAAAACTTTATTTTTGCTGGCGTGTAGACAGAAAAGATAAAGTGTTCCGCCGTTTCAGAGCGCTATCTGTAATCACCACTTCCCGATCATATTCACAAACACCCCCTGGCTGTCGTAATCCAGCTGGGTGAGGTCATCGGAGAAGTCGGTAAAGTTATAGCCAACCCCCAGTTTCAATTGCTCCCCCAGGTGCCGGTACAAACCGACGAGGGCACCGCTTCGGCTGTCCTGGGCATCGGGCAGGTCCAGCAGGCGCCCTTCGATCAGCAGATCCCAGCGGTTCACGAAGTGCCAGTCGGCGCGCAGCACATAGAGGCTGGCGCGGCTGTCGAAGAATTCCGGGCCCTGCCTGTCGAGACTGAGCTGGCCGAGGCGGTAGGCGTACTTGCCCCCCAGGGTCCAGCGACGGGTGAGGTCGTAGCTGGCGTCCACGGAAAAGATATGGCTTTTCTGGATAAACTCCGCAGAGGTGTTCTGCACCGTGACCTGGTCCCGGGTCGGCACATTGTAGAAGTAGGTGTACTTCATCAGGGTGTTGAGGCGGTCGTGATGCACCGGGCGGTAGGCGTAGCCCATCACCGCTTCGGTAAACCTGCCATCGTAGAACTCCCCCCGGGAACTGCGGCTGTCGGAGTAATTGAGTTTACCCACTAGGCGCCAGTCGGGATTGAGCTGATAGCTGAGGGTGTTTTTCAGCAGCCAGGTGTCCCGCTGGGATTCCGTCACTGTGGTTTCATCCAGTGCAGTTTCCATGGCGTCGGTGCGGTACTCCACTGCGGCGGCGAGGCGGACCGCCTCCAGGCTGTAGCCCATATTGAAGCCCAGTGCATTGCGCTGGGTTTTGGCACCGGTGCGCGGATCTTCCAGGGTGCCCGCCTCCAGGGTGGTGCCGTAGGTCCAGCGATCGCTGGGGGCCAGATCCACTCCCAGGGCGTGGGTCAGGCCGGTGGATACATCGCCGTGGCTGTAGCGCTCTTCGCCGTAAATACTGAGGCTGTCGGAGTAGCGGCTGCGGAAGCCGGTGCTCATATTGCCCTTGCGCGCCCGCACACCGGTATCACTGCGCTCGTTATCCAGGGTGTAATTCAGGTAGAGACTTGTCCTGTCACTGACCAGAAAATCGGACCCTAGACGTGCCGCCATGCCGGTATCGCCGCCGGAAATCTCGCTGTCCAGGGCCAGGCGTTCGCTGACCCGGTAGGCGCCGCCGACGCCGACGCGATTGTTGTCCTCGCGGCTGCCGGTCACTTCCAGGGTGTTTTGCACAAAGCCAAAAGCGCTCCAGTCTTCTCCGGAATCGTAGCGGGCCTCCACCGCCATATCGGTGCGCTCCCCCTGGGTCTGGGTGGCGGGAACCGCGGTGGAGAAATCCTCGCGGCGGTCCCTGCGCACCCCGGAGCTGAGACGCCAGCGATCGTTGAGGCGGTAGCCGAGGGCCAGGTCTAGGGCACGGGTTTGCAACCCGAACTCCTCTTCCCTGCTGTCGGCCTTGAGACCCAGGTCCAGGCGTTCGCCCAGGGGCAGATTGGCACCGGCCCCGTACTGCAGTGTGTCGCCCTGTACAAACTGGCCGGGGCCGGAGAAGCCGGCTTGGCGCTCCTGGTGATAGAAGTTGGCGGAACCGGGCAGGCTTTCGAACAAGTCGCCCAGTTGCAAGCTGCCCTCCAGTTTGGTCGCGCCCGCACTGGCTTCGGGATCGAAGCTCTGTCCGTTGTCAAAGCTGAAACCACCATCCAGGGAACTGGTACTGTCCAGGTTGCCCCCTGTGCTGTCCGCCACTTCGACTTTCAGCCAACTGCCGGCGCTTTTGCGCAGAGTGAGATCGAATCCCTGCAGGGCACTCTCGTTGCCCTCTTCGTCCTGCCGGGTGCCACTGATACCCAGTTTAACGCTGTCCCCCAACCAGTAGTGGGCGCGGCCACCAAAGGCCAGCGTATCGATTTCCTCGAAACCGGGGGTGTATTCGTAGCGGGCCACCAGGTACTGGGGGTTGCCGTTGTAGGAACCGTCCTGGATCAGCAGGTTGTCGTTGGCGAGGGCGGACAAGGGCTTGTTCAGCAGCACCCGCCCCTGGAGGTAGTCGATATCGTAATCGATCACCGGGGAGAGGTTTTTCACCCCCAGCACCAGGTCGGAATCCTTGTCCCGCACTTCGATGCGCAGCCGCTCGGAGCCGCGCAGAATATCCTGGTGGCGGAGAAAATACAGGGAACCGCCGGTGCCGCGATATTCGTCGCGGCCGGCGACGGTACCGGGCTCGGCGCCAAAGGCATCCACCTGCAAGCGTTTTTCCCCAAAGCTGGTCACACCGTCGCTTTCAAAGTGGCCGCTGGCACCGTAGAGGGCGCGGTCGATCTGTGCCAGTTCGTTGTCGGCATAGGTGGCCTTGAAGTTGCCCCAGAGGCCATAGTCATCGTACTTGGACAGTTTCAGATAAAATTTGCCGGAGGTGGGCGCGTCCTCCACCACGGTGGCATCGTCACCGAAGGTGGGGTAGTAGAGGTCGCTGTCCAGGCGGCGAAACAGCGCGTCGGGGGATTTTTCCATAAAGTTGGAAAACAGGTCGTCCACCGGCCCTTCTTCAGTATCGGCACTGGCGGCGAGACGCCAGCCTTCGCCGAAACCGCCGCTGGTGTAAAACGCCAGGCGCCCGTCATAGCTGACGGCATTGTCATAGTGGGTTTCATCGCCGGTGACCAGTGCCGCCGGGCCATTGGTTTTGTCATAGCCGATGGTGAGGTCGGCAATCCCCACGGTAAACCAGTCGCTGCGGGCAAATTCCAGGTCGCGCAAGAACAGCTCGCCATTGCCGCCCCCATCCAGGACCGCCACTTCCACCGTGTGGGTACCCGGCGCGAATATCTGTTCGGCAACAAACTCCCCTTGTGGATTGACCGGCACCGGGTTGCCCGCCAGCCAGACACTGTGGCCCGGTGGCACCTGGGCGCCATTGACCAGCACGCTGTTGCCGTCCAGGGGGATATTGCGCCGGGCGAGGCGGTTTTCGCCGTAGCCCACCAGCAGTTCCCGGCCCACATCCACCGCCTCTGCGGGGGCTTCGATGGTGTCCACCAGCCACAGTGTCTGTGCACCGGTTTCATCGTAGAGGCCCTGTTGGTCGTACACCCGCAGCAGGTAGTGCAGTTTTTTCAGCGGCGCCTGAAAAGCGCTGAACTCCGCCTGCCAGGCCCCGCGTCCATTGCTGTCCAGGGGCACCACGGCGACAGGGGTATCGCGGGGGGACTGGTCCGCCTCGAACAGGCGCACTTCGGCCCGCTCGATAAAGGACGGGTAGTTGGTATAGCTGCGGAACAGGGCCCGGTTATCCGCCATTTCAGTATCCGGATTGTCCGCATAGCGGATGCTGTTGGGCCAGGCGGTGACATTGAGGCGCGGCTGCATGGTCTTGTTGTCGAAGCGGAACTGGATATTGGCATCGTCCAGGGCCACGTCGGTACAGCGCTGCAGGTCGGCGGAGTTTTTGTAGGGGTCGAATTCCGGGCTGCCATCCACGGTGATGCGCATCAGGTTGAGGGCATAGGGGTTGTTGGCCAGGGCCTCGCGGTTGATGCGCTCTATTGCCAGGCGGTCGCTGTCGGCCAGCACGGCCAGCTCATCGTAGAGCACCTGTACTTCCACCCGCGCGTCGTCCAGTTGCACAAAACCGTCGCGCACCACATCGTCGGACTGCACATAGCCGCGCCCGTCGAAGGTCACCTGGGTGTCGTCCAGCCCCAGCTGTTGCTGTACCTGGGCCATAGCGCGGCGGGCGCGGGCGCGGGACAGGCCGACATCATCGCCATACACCATGGCCTCGCGGCGTTCCATGCGCTGGTTGTCGCTGTAACCGATAAAGCTCAGGCGCACATTGGCTTTGCCGGCCACTTCGGCCATGACACTGCGCATCCGCTGCAACTGGGTTGCGGTAATCTCCGGATCGCCATCGCGAAAGCGGATAGGCGGCAGTGGTCCAGAGAGGGATTCGTGGGCGATGGTGATGGTTTCCGCGGCCGCCGCTTCGGGACAGGCCTGCACGCCGTCGGTCTGTATCTCCAGGGGATCGTCGTACCAGAATTCCACTGCCACACGGCGATTGAGGGCGCGCCCCTTGGGGGTGTCGTTGGCGGCGATGGGCTGGCTGGCGCCCTTGCCGCTGTAGGTGACGGCACTATCGGGCAATCCCAGGCTGTCGCGCACCGCCAGGGCCACCCGGCGGGCCTCCGCCAGCGACAGCGCCGCGGCGTCCCGGTAGCGCTGCGCCGGGCCCTCCAGCAGGGGAGCCCCGTCGGTATGGCCGACAAAGTGCATCACCAGGTTGTGCTTGTCCGCCAGGTTGGCGCGCACCTCGCGCAGGCGGCGCACAAAGCCGTCGGGCAGGTCCACCTGCCCCGGCGCCAGGCGCAGGGGGGTCAGCAGGTTTTTCAAGCGCGCGCGCTGCTCGCTGCCGGCGGTGTAACTGAGCCTGCACACGGTTTCCTGGCGGCACACCTTGACGCGGTTCAATGCCAGCGCCTGGGCGCGAGCGCGTTCGGCCATGGCTTCCTCGTCCAGGGCGTCATAGGTGGCCAGCACCTGGACGCGGCGGTTCAGTTGCCGCCCCGCGGTGGTGATGTTGTCGGCGACCGGCTCCCCATCACCGCGGCCCTCAACCGCAATCATCTGCCCGGGCAGTGCCAGGGCGCGCTGGAAAAAGTCCGCCACAAAGCGGGCCCGGGCCAGGGTCAATGCCTCCTTGCTCTGGTATTGTGCCACCAGTGCCGGATCCAGGGGGTCGGCGTCCGTGTGGCCGATAAAGTGCAGCTTGAAGTTGGGCTGTGGACCCAGCTCGCGCAGTTTTTCCCGCAGTGATGCCACTGCACCCTCGGCAAGCCTATCCTCAACCCCGGTAAACGTCAGCGGCTGGATAAAGTCCTCCACCACGATGGGATCGGCGGCGGCAATAAAGCTGGTGGCATCCTGCAGCCACTGGTGCTCGGGGGCGCGCAGCAACATGCCTTCGGTGTTGCTGCCGATGGGTTTTTCCTCGAATGCGGCCTCTGGCTCCTCCACCTCCGGCGCCAGGCCGGGAATTTTCTGCCACAACTGCCACCAGCTGGACTCCTCCGGCTGGGATTGCGCGCCCTCGCCCTGGCCCTGAGCCGGCAGGGACAGGGCCAGGGCGAGGGCGAGGGCGACAACACTGGCGAGACAGTGGTGTGGACCCCTGCGGGCGCAAGCTTTGAGGCCACTGAACACCCCGGACCTGGCGATTTTATTGCCTATTGCAGAGGACATCACTGCAACCCCCCCTTACCGGGCGGCGCGCCGCGCCGCCAGAAGACTTCAGTTTCAATCGTCAGTTCGTAGTCCCCATCCGCGTGCGCCCAGGCATCGGCAATCTCCGCCTTGATGGCCTGCAAACGCGCTTCCACCAGGTCCGGGGCCTCATTTTCCGCCAGGTAGGACAGGCGCAATACGGAGGGGGCCTCGCCGAGTTTTTCCAGCAGCAGGTCGATGCGGGACCGCCACTGGGGGCGCAAGCCGGTGCTGTCCGGCTCGAACACCGCCTCGGCCATATCCAGGCGCACCACCCGGTGCAGGCTGGCACCAAAGTTAAACTTCACCATCTTGCCCCGGGTGGCCCGCATCACCCGCGGGTTTTCCGTGGTGAGACGATAGCCGCTGGGCAGGCTGCGGTCGTCGAGCTTGAGCACAAAATTGGAACCGCGGTCGGCATTGGGCACCACAGCGCAGGTGATGTGAAAGCGCCCGTGGGCATCGGCGGTGGCATTGAGGCCGGTGGCGCTCACCACCCGCGCGCCGGCCAAGCCGCCCTCGCCGGCATCCTGGTAGCCGTTCCTGTTTTTATCGTCGAATACCTTGCCGATCACATCGGTGCAGTCGAAGGTGGGGTCCGGCACGACGCGCACCGTGGCGGAGGCCTCGCCGGAGGCAAGCTGCCCGGAGAGCTGGTTGAACAGGCGTGCGCGGTTGATATATTTGCCTTCTCCCACACCGGAGCCCACCACCAGCAGCAGTTTCAGTTCGCGGGTCTGCTCGTCCTCCACCCGCAGGTCCGGCCAGATCAGCTGCAGGCCGTTCATCACCGGCTCCACCGGCTCGCCGTCAAGGCGCGCCGAGCCGGCCACATACTTGAAGCCGGCGGGGAAGAAATCCACCAGCTGCAGGTCGGTGAGCGGTATCGACAGGGTGTTGCCGAAGGTAATGGTGTAGGGCACCAGCTGGCTGCGGGTCACGTTCAGCAGTGCGGCGGTTTTGGTAATGGAGAGCGCGCCCTCCAGCTGGGGGTCCATGGGAATATGGTTGTTGAACAACTGGCTCTCCCCCGGAATCCGGTCGTCGTCCAGGGTCAGGCGCAGGTAGTAATCGGTGGCCGCATCGCGGGCCGCCACATCCAGCGGTGGAAGCTGGGCGGACAGCTGCACCTCGCAGTGATCCGTGGTGCCCGGTATCCGGTCGGCGCTGCTGCCGAGACAGGCGCCCACGTCGAAGCCGGCCGTTTCACCATGGGTCTGCGCGGGGATGATCAGGGATTCGCCACTCACATAGTTGTCATCGGCAATGTTCACCCGGATCAGGTAATCCGTCCGCGCCGGACAGGCGGCATCGCTGAAATTGATGTCGAATTTGTAGTAGCCGCCCGCACGGGTCACCTGGCCCTGCTGCCTGTCGTCGTCGAAACAGCGATCCGGCAGCGCCTGACCGGAACTGGCGCGCAGCAGGGTCAGGGTGGCGCCGGCGATGGGCTGGCGCAGCACCGAGTTGTAGATCACACCATTGGGGGTGATGGGCAGGTTGAGGTTTTGCGGATTGGCGCCGGACCCGGCCACTATATCGCTGATGCGCTGCGGGCCATTGGTGAAGTTAGAACTGGTATTGCCCAGGGAGGCGGTGTTCTTCCCTGCATCCGGGGCCCTGTAGCGTATCTCATAGCCGGGACCGGCGGCGCCGTTGGGCGCCAGCCCGCGAAACTGGAAATAACCGCTGTCATCGCTCTGCACCGTCTCCAGCAGGGCGTCATTGAAATAGAGATCCACGCTCCAGTTCAACAGCAGACGCTCGTCCGCATCCGCTCGACTGTTGAAATTCACGTCGTGCCACAGGTAGCCGGCCAGGTTGGCGATACCCGGGGTGCCGCCCACATCGATGGCGACACTGGCCCGGTTGCTGGAGGGGGGATTGTTCCACTGCACCTCGGCGGTGTTGAGCACCCGGTAGCCGATGGCCAAGCTGTCCGAGAGCCTGGCCTGAAAGCGCAGGCTGGCACTTTGGCCTGGGGGAAGATCGCCATAAACCGCGGCGTAATCCGCACTGATCACCGTGCCGCTCACACTGATGCCGTCAACCCGGCCGTTGAGCGTGGCGGAATTTACAACGTAGCTGAGAACGCCGTCGCCGGCAGTGGCCAGGTCGTCGCTGATGCGCACCCGGGTCGCCGGCACGGCACCGATATTGGCAATGGTCACCAAGTATTCCAGTACCGCGCCGGCCTCGGCGGCTCCGCCGCCCACCACCGTCACTTCCTTGACGATGGACAGCAGCTGCGCATCACCCACCACCACCTGGGTGGGTTGGGCGCCATTGGCGGGGTTGCCGTCCGCATCGGTGAGGGTCAAAGGCGGTTCCGCTGCAGTGACACTGCCCTGGTTGCTGATCACGGTACCGGTGGCGGTGCCACTATCGACCGTCACCTCGAAGGTCACTGTGGCGCTGCGGGCGGCAGTGATCACGCCGCTGTCCGCGGCTGGCAGTGGCGGCGTCAGGTCGGTGGAGGAAACCGGCAGCCCGGATTCCAGCGGTGCGCCGCCGCTGTCGGCCACGGCGATACCGTTGAGGCGGGTACTGCCAGCTACATAAGTGGTGTTGGCGGGCACCTGGTCCCTGAGTTTGACCCGGGTGGCATCGACGCCGCCGGTATTGCGAATGGCAATGGTGTAGCGGAGTACATCGCCGGGGTCCACTATCCCGGGGGACAGGTTGTCCACGGCAATGGCCACAGTCTTGTGGGCGACCAGCAATGGCACATCGCCCACAATATCGATGGTGGGGTCATTGGGCACACTGGTGTCGGGGTCGTCGGAGGGCACTTCCGCGAAGGGACCGCTGCCCGCGCCTTCGCCATTCAAAAAACCCTGGTTGGAAATAATGGTGCCGTCGCTGACGTCGTTGATGGTGACATCGAAGGTAATCACCGCCGCCGCCGCGCCACTGGCCGCGGCGAGGACAACGCCGGCTGCCTCGCCGGCGGTGTTGATCTGCAGGCCGGCGACGAGGGGCGAAGCGCCCCCCACATCCGCAAGCGCTGTGCCGTTCATGGTGGTGGAGCCGGCGACATAGGTGGTGTTGGCGGGCACCTGGTCACGCAGCACCGCATCGACACTAGTTTCGTTGCCGGTATTTTCCACCCGCAGGGTGTAGCGCAGGGTATCCCCCACCATTAGCAGGTCCGGGTCACCGGTTAAGTCCGCCGAGGTTTTGTGCACCAGCAGCAGCGGCCCCGACTCGATCACCACCCGGGTGGGGTCTTCATCCCCGGCCAGGTCGGGGTCGTCGACGCCGTTGATATTGGGGTCGTCACTGTCCCGCAGCAACTGACCGGGTAACTGCACCTGGGCCTGGTTGAACACCTGGGTGCCACTGTCGATCACATCCGCCAGGGTTACCTCGTAGACCAGTTGGAAGCTATCACCGGCGCTGCCCGCCGCCGCCAGGTCCAGGCTGTTCACCTGCAGCAGGCCGCTGCCATGGGTACCACCGGTGGCACTGGTGCCGCTGCTGTCAGCGCCCGCCGGCACCGAGATCAGTTGCAATGAACCCGAACGGAACAGGGGCAGGTTGTTGAGGCGGCCGAGGTCATCAGTGATTGCCATACCGCTGACCACGACCCCGCTGAGGTTGGTGAGGGTGAGGGTATAGCGCAAAACCTCCGCAGGGCTGGCCAGGCTGGCCGGATTGTCCCCGCGGGTAATATTTTCCACCGTTTTATAGAAGGTCACCCTGGGCACCGAGGCGCTGACCGTAAAGGCATCCTCATGGTCGAGAACGCCGGGGGTGCCATCGGTGGGTGCCGGGCGCGTGTACTGGCGCACTTCCGGCATGGTGCTGTCCCAGCTGTGCCAGCCTGTCACACCGGCAATGTTGGTCAGGGTATCGCCGTCGCGGGTATCCGCATCCAGATAGGCGTCGTAGCTCAGCAGCAGGTGGTGGTCCGCGGCCAGCATCGCCGCTGCCCCCCGAGTGGCCAGGCTGAGGGTGCAACTGGCCGGGTCGAAGGCAACATCAAAATCAGTGCCCTCGGCCAGTGTGGCAACCCCATTGCCCGCGCCGTCGGTAATCTGCGCGGCGAAGTTATTCGGCGGGGTTGCGCACATGCCGCCGGGACTGTTGTCCGGCAGCCTGTCGGACACGCGCATATCCCAGGCGGGACCTGTGCCGATATTGTGCAGATCCAGGGTAAAGCGGCCCGGCAGGCCCGACTGCACACTGGCGGGCCCGCTTTTAGTAAGGGTAATCGCAGTGGGCTCCACCACCCTCATGGCCAAGGTGGTGTTTCCGGCACCGGTGCCCTGCCCCGCGGCCGGGTTGTCATTGTCGTAGTTGTAGCGGTAACTGGCGCTGTTGGTGAAGGTGAGGCCGTCCAGGTTGGGCGGATTGCTGTCCCGCAGGCGCAGGGTCACATCCATCACCACCTGCTCCCCCGCCGGCACATCGATACCGTCGCCGGTATCGGCAATCACCAGTGCTGTGGCCGATCCGGTGTTTTGCGGCGTAAACGGGTTGCCGCCGGACACCCTTGTGGCGCCGACAAATTCCAGCTCCGCCGCAGAGACGCCCAGGTCCATCAGTACGCTGACATCGTGCAGGGCGGTGGGCTGCGGGGTTTCCGGAATGGTGATGCGGTAATTGAACGGTTCGCCGATAGCCGCGCTGGACTGGGTGTTGGCAATCGACAGCGGAGCCGCATTGGGGGTATTGAACTGCACACTGACCGGCGCGGTGGGGCCATAGTCCTCGCGCATGGCCTGGCTCACCGCAGTGGTGCCCAAAGACGGCAGGTTGTCGTCGTCCAGGGAGTAATAAACCTCCACGAAAGCGGCGTTTTGCAGATTGAGGCCCGCGCCCAGGTTGGCATCCGCCTGCACCCGATACACCATCTGCAGTGCCTGGCCCGGCTGAATGGCATAGCCGGTGCCGGCGGAGAAATCCCACACCGCCGCGCCGATGGCGCTGTCGAAACCGGGGGCGAGCAGCGGGGCCGCGGCGCCATTGACCAGAATGGACTGCACTTCAATACCGCCCTGGCGCAGGCCGGCGGGGATGCTATCCCGGAACACCGGATCATAGGCCGGCGCCGAGCCGTTGTTGGTCAGGGTAACGGTGTAATCGATGCTGTCCCCCACGGCGAGGGTGCTGCCATCCGCAGGGCTGGAGCTGATGCCCACCACCAGCTCCGGCTGGCGCAGATCCAGGCTGTCACTGTCGGCGCGGGTTTCGGTGCCGGTTGCAGTGTCGAAGCTGAACTGCACCCGATTGGTCAGGGCCGTATTGTCGGCCGGCCAGGGATGCACATCCCGGTTCAGCACCCGCGCCCGGTAGCGCAGTACAAACACATCGTTGGCGGCATTGTTGTCACCGCTGTTGCGCAGGTCCGGGATGGACCAGCGCAGGGTGGTGGGCCCGGTGGCGGGATCGCCGCTCTGGACGGGCTCGGCGATATCCCCGTGCACAAAGGGCGCTGTGGCGGCGAAAGGTGCTGTGGTCACGCCGTTGACGGCGAGGGTGCCCTCGAACACCATGCCCCGGGGCAGAGTATCCACAATGGCCGCCCCGGGGGCACTGCCTTCCGGCAGCGACAGGCGCAGCTCATAGTCCACCAGGTCGCCAACACGCAACTGGGCATCGCCGCTACCGTAGCTGTCATCCATACGGGTTTTGCTCAATGCGCTGTTATTGGCGGCGGTGAGCTGTGCGGCAATATTTTCCAGCACATAGTCGTTCAGGCCGCCGACACCGTCGGCGCCGTTGCGCTCATGGGGGCTGCTGTTGTCTTCATTCAGGCTGGTCCACTCGATACGGCTCGCGGCGGACAGGGAAGCTGAGGCGAGTACGCTGTCCAGTACCACCACGTCGAACACCAGCTGGCTGTTGCCGCCGGCGGCGATATCCAGGTTGCTGTTGCTGCGGTTCCACGCCAGTGACTGCGCCGCTGCTACACCATCTCCGCTGAGGATGGGATCGGCCTGGGGGGCACCGGCAAAGGCGGCACTGCCCGGCACAAAGGCGAGGCCCAGGGCCAGCTGTTGGCGGATGGAAAGGTCGTAGGCATCGGCATTCTGTGGATCGCCGGCGGCGGCGATATCGAGGGTAAAGCGCAGCATATCGCCCGCATCTGGGTCGCTGCCGGGACTGGTCTGGTTGGCAACAGTTGCCGTTGCGGACAACTCCGGTTCCACAATGGTGAGAGTGGGCGCAGTGCCACTGCCGCCGGCCTGTGGCGCTCCCCCTCTGCTGACGGCATAGGTATAGGCGGCTCGGTTGTCGACACTGTAGCCCGCCTGGGCGGTGGCGTTGTTGGCGACCCGGGCGCGCAGTTCGAACACAGCCACTGTGCCGGCTGGAATCAGTTCCAGGCCCAGGGCGATATTGTTGCCGCTGCTGTTATCCGTGAAGGCCAGGCCGTTGATCTCCCGCAGCTGCACCAGTTCCAGGGCGGGGTCGAGGGCATCGGTTATGTCCACATCGTAAATGGCCGCCGTGGTGGCACTGCCGGGTACCTGGATGCGGTACACCACCTCCTCCCCCACTGCGGCGCTGGCGGCGGTCTGCAGAGATTTCCGGGGCGCGGTCACCGCAGTGGCAACCGTGCCCATGGGATAGGGCGTTGCCAGGGGAACCGGTGCATACTGCCCGCCACTGTTTGCCGGCAGTGAGTGGAACCCGTCGACGGTAAACATATTGACCCAGTTTTCGCCGCCGCCGATGTCGGTGTAAAAACCGATTTCGTAATAGATATCCAGGCAGAGCCCCGGCGCGATGGGTGCCTGGAAGCTGAACCCCATAGCGTCGCCGCGACTGGCCGGCGGGGTATAGGTGTAGTCGCTGCCCTGGGTCAGCACAGTGCCGCCAGCAGTGACCTGCAGATTGGCGATGGAACCTTCGTCCATCTGGGTGGCCAGGTTGTCGGTGAGGGACAGGTTGTAGGCCGGCGCCAGCCCGGAGTTGCAGGCGTGCAGGGTAAACCGCATCAGGTCGTTGGCCGGGTCCACATTCAGGTGGGCGTTGGGCCAGGTGGCATCGGTTTTGGTCAGGCCGTCGATCAGCGGCTGCAATACCGTGATAGTGGCATTGTCCTGCAGACTGGCGGCGGCGCCGGTGTAATTGAGCACTGCGGTATTGGTCAAAGTCGCGCTGGGCGCGGCGATACCGGCACCCGCCACCACTTCGGCAGTGTACTCGATCACAAAGGGATTGCTGTTGCCAAAATCGCTGCGGATATCCCCCAGGTTCCAACTAACGGTACCGGTAGCCCCCGCGGTGGGAACCGCGATGGCGGAATAGGTAAAACCATTCAGGTTGGCATCAAAGGGGGCGCTGGTATCGCCATTGACACTGACAATGGCATCGAACGCCAGCCCCGCCGGCAGCGCATCGTTCACGGTGACCGCCGGCGTGGTGCCCGCCTGCAGGTTGAGGGTCAGTCGATAGGTGACCCTGTCGCCGATCCGCAGGGTCCCCACCGGGGAAGCGGTATCCGTATCCGCGATGACGGTTTTGGCAATACTGGTGTTGTCCACCGTATCGATACTGGCCTCCGCCGGACCCACACAGTAATCATCCGGTGCGGCAATCGCCGGGCAGTCGGCGCCGTCACGCTCGTAGGCCAGATCGTTGATGTGGCTGTTGTCCAGGGAGGTCCAGTCCAACAGTACACTGTTGCTGATGGGGGAGCCGAATACCCCGGCCACCTGGGTGCGGTAGGTGACCACCAGCGTCTGGCCCAGGGGCAGGTCCAGGCTGTTGTCGCCATTGCCCCGGCCCCACACCAGGGGCCCGGAGGGGGTCCCCGCCGGCGTTGCCAAAAAGCCAGCAACGGCGGTGCCGTCAATGTGTGCTGTGGGGGTAAAGCCGCTGTCATAACGCAGCTCTGAGGGCAGCGTATCCACCAGGTTGAGATCGAATGCGGCGGCGCTGGAGCCGGCGTCGTGGGTGACGGTAATCACATATTCCAGCACATCGCCACCCACCGGCAGATTACCGGGGTTGGTGGCGTTGCGCACGGTTTTACTGACCGCGAGCTGCGGCTCCACCACCGTGACTGGGGGAGTATCGTCATTGCGGCTTTCCGTCGCTCCGGATTCGCCGTTGCGGTAACTCAGCGCGGCGCTGTTCTGGCGGCTGTCGCCGCTATTGGTGGCCAGGTCATTGTCGACGCGGGCAAAATAGGTGATGCGGATCAGCGGCTGCAGTGCGTTGCCGGCGGTATCGTTTTCACTAGCGGTATCGACAGTGCCAATATTCCAGGTGGCATTGCCGGCGGTGTTATCTGCGGGGAAGCTGTTGAACGCCGCCTCGGTTGGCGCACTGCCATTGATGCTTTCGATACCCACAAACGCGTAGGTGATGTCGTAGTCGGCATTATGACTGAGCACATAGCCTTCCGGGCTGCCCAGCTGGTCGGCAATGACCAGATCCCGGCTGACGCCCTCCGGCAGACGGATTTCCAGCTGGAACTGTTTGTGCGCACCGATAGTGGGAATAACAGTGGGTTCGAGATCGGATTTGACCAGTTGCAGGGGCAGCACTTCGGTCTGGGCCCCGGCGGTGGTTTCATAATCGTTGATGGCATCGCCGGCGTTGGGCAATACACCGATACGCATTCCGTCGGCCGCCCCATCCGGGCCTATGCGATGGTTGCTGTTTAAAGCCACGTCCGTGCCCGGCAGGGACTGCCAGCGGGCTTGGAGGGTGTTGTCCAGAATCTCGTGGGGCTCTACGCCCTGCCCGACGCGGACATCGAAGGTAAAGGATCTGCTCTCGCCGGTGGCGATGGTGTAATTCCCATGGCCGCGGTTCCAGCTGAAAATCGGGGCATTGGCCCCGAGGGTCGTGACATCCACATTCTGGGGCGGGTCGGCGCCGCCGATATTACCCGCATAAATCAGCTTGGAGCCGGTGAGATCGTCCAGCACCTGCAGGTTATAGGTGGCCGCGGTGCCGGTATTTTCCGCTGTTACGGTGACGGTCAGGATGTCATCCGCATCGCTGTTGGCGACTGCAAATGCCTTGCTCAAGTGGATCTGCGGCTCTTGCACCCTGATCTCGTGGACATCGAAAGGCACCACCACGGTTGACCCCGCCTCATCCACGTAACGCAGCTGGGCAGTGGTGTAGCTGCCGCCGTTGCGCAGCAGGTCGCCGTCATTGGTATTGCTGCTGTTGTCGATGCGGGCGATAAATTCCACCGGGAAATCAAACAGACTACCAGTCACCATGGTGACTTCCTGATCACCAAAGTCCCACGCCACATAGTCGGCGCTACCGGTATTGGTACAGGTCGCGCTCACAGTGCCACCGGGTATAAATCCCGCCGCATCATAGGGGGGCGCATCGAGATTGACCGTCTGCCCCTCGATACAGCGCATGCCCGCCGGCAGCTCGTCGCGGATGACGAAATTGCGCAATTTGGCCGCGGGTATTTTTGCGGTGAGCCGGTAGCGGATTTCTTCGCCCACCACAGCAGTATCACTGCCGCTGCCACTGGCAGTGCCATTGGACAATGCCACAGCCTGTTTCGGCTCCGCCTGCACGGGGATAATCTGCATTTGCGCGTTCGCATCCGCAGACCGGTAGTGGCGCGCGCGCCCGGCGGCGGGGGTGCCGTCACCGACACCATCGTTATCCCCGTCACTGTCGATCTGCGGCGCGCTCTGGTTGCCGAAATCCCCCTGCAGGCTGTCGTAGCGGGCGAAGAAGCTGTTGCTAAAGGTCTGCAGTGGCGCTACGGAAAAATGGGGTTTCACCCGGTAATAGAGGGTCACCGAGTCGCCGGGGTTGATGCGCTCCAGGGCAGAGGAGTGCTCATAGGTAAAGGTGACAATGGCCGGGGTGCCGCCATCGCTGCAGTGGGTGGCAATGGCATAATCATTCGCACCGGCGGTGATACCCACCAGGCCGTCATCGCCAGCGGCAGTTTCCGCAGCGCCGTCGCCGTCGTTGTCCAGGCCGTCGCTATCCAGCGGCTGCACACACATCTGCCCGCTGGCATCCAGGGTATCGGTCACCACCAGGTCGTAGGCCGGTGCGCGGTTGACGCCACTGTCGGTGGCGCGATTGGTCAGGGTCAGGCGGAAAATATAGGTCTGGTCCCGGTGGCCCTCGTTGGTGAAGTCGACAAAATTGCTGCAGCTGATCCCAGCACCGTAAAGGTTTTCGTTACAGACTTTTTTATCCACCTCGATGCGGGGCTCGGTAACGGTCACGGACTCCGACCACTCGCTGATATCCGGAAAGCCCGGCACGGTGGTGGGCACGCCGTCGATATTGGTCAGGATGCCGCTGGTGTTGTAATTGTCCACCACCAGGGTTTCGCTATCGAACACCGCAGTGAACCGGGCCCGCCCATAGTCGGTGCTGGGGTTGGCGTGCTGGTTGGGGTCCGTGTTCTCTCTGTCCACCGGATCATTGAGCAAACGGGTGGTCATGTCCGAGAGAAACCAGCGATCCCGCGCGCTGATGCTGGCGCTGATGTCCCAAAGCAGGTCCGTTTCGCTGAGGGGAATATTCAGGCCGCCGCTCTCGACGATATCGCTGCCGGGAATCACCACACAGTTGGCCTGGGAGACCGGGTGCGGCAGGGTGACGTCGGCACAGTTGAGCAGTGTATCGGCGATATAGCCCTGGCCGTCCGGCAGGTCGTCGCGCACATCGATATCGCGCACTTCGATCAGGGTAAATCCCGGCGTGTCAAAACCAAACCAGCCGCCGGCCTGGATTTCGAAGCGGCACTCCTCGCCGATCAGGACACTGCTGTTGGGGAAAGCGGCCTCGCCGCTCAACTCGTTGCAGGCGTCGGCGCGGTCTTTGCGCAGATTGAAGCCCATCACCCGCGCGCGCATACCGTCGAGGGTATAGTTGTTGGCCAGCTGCTTGTTGGGGGTTGTCTGCGCCAGGGTGGCCGGCTCGGGAAAGGTCAGCGGGGTGCCATCAGACAGCGCAATCTCCCCCACCACATCCGCGCGAAAGGTGAGATCGTCATCGGTGGCGGAGTGATTTTTTTCCACCTGGAATAAAATGCGCTCGGTGGTGCCCGGTTCGATCACACCACCGAGGTTGTTACAGCGATACACCGTTGCGGAGGCGGGCAGGTAATCCGGCTGGTTCCACAGCGGGTGTGCGGGCACTGTGCCGGGGTTTGGATTTCCCACAGCCGTACAGGCGCGGTTATTGGACAGCACCCGCATGGCCTCGCCAAAGGTGACATACACGGCGTAATTGTCCGCGTCGTGGGCGCCGTTGTTGGTGACGTCCACGGTCAGTTCCGAAGTGCCGCTGTCGCGCACGATATACAGGGGATAGACGGTGCTGATATCCAGATCTTCCGGGTCCGGTGTGACCGGCTGGCGCTCGATCTGCGTGGGCGGATTGGTGCCGGGACAAAAATCCTCGTAATCGATGCTGAGCACATTGTCGGCCAGGCGCAGATTGCTGTTGGGGTCCAGGCCATTGGCCGCCGTCTCCTCCTCGACATCCAGGTCGGCGGCCTTGTCGTAAAAGCCCGGCTCTGTGGTGACGATGCGAAAACGGATCTGGATTTCATCCCCAAAGCGCATCATATTGCGCTGATCGGCATAGCGCGGGTGCACACTACTGCTCAGCAGACGGAACTCCGGGCGGTTGTTGTTGAGCGGGTTGGGGTCCCACTGATTCCAGTTACTTCCCACACGCCACTGCAGTGTGTCCGCCATGCCCGGGTAGTTTGCGCCGTAATTGGCCCCGTGGCCGTCAATACCCCGCCGCTGGCGGGTGATCTGCGGGGTATAGGTGGTGTCCACCACATACTCATCGGGCAGGTCGCTGACAAACTGGATATCCCTGACCGATCCCCGCGTCCGGTTGTTGAGGGTAATGGTCACAAACCCGGCGGAGCCCAGTGGTTGATTGAGGTTGGTACCGGTGATCGCCTGGGTAACAGTGAGATCCGTTGCCACCCGGGCAAACAGTGTCTCCGTATCGGCGCCCGGCGCACTTCCGGTGGCTGGAGAGGAGATACCACCAACGCCGGTATCCGCATCAATTTCACAGCCCCACTGCAGATCCGAAACCCGATTGGTGCCGTCGCTGCAGGAACTGTTCACCTTGCCCACCAGGTAGATGTCGCGACTGCCTCCCGCCGGCACATCGGTACGCCCGGGCCCGCTGGCAAAGTTGCCGTTCAGTGAGAAATTATTGATGTTATTGGCTGCCGCTATACAGCCGGTACCACCGGGATTGTTACCATTGTTATTGGCAACTGCGAGCGCAGCACTTTCACTCGGACAGGCATAATTGATATCCATATTCGGGTTGGTCATCAAATCATCGAAGCGCGCATCCTGCATAGCCGCGAGGCCGCCGTTCGAGATGCGGATACGCCAGATAACATCATCATGGATATTGCCGTAGACGTCATTGGTGTAGTTGCTCTGGGCCGCATCCACATTCCGCCCGCGCTTGTCCATGGACGGCAGCGGCTCGCGGATAGCCAGCTCCAACCTGTCCGTATCCGTGGTGGTGGGATAGCTGCAGTAGTCGAAGGATGCACTGGCGTTCAGGGTGCGGTTGTTGACCACCAGCTCCTCCTCCCGGTTGACCCGGCTGCGCACACCGAAGGTGATGGTCATGGTGGTGTTTTCGTTACGCGCGGCCAGCGCGGACAGGTCCGTACGATCCCAACGAATGGTAGTGCCGCTGATGGTGGGTTCGCCCAGCACCACCCCGGCACTCACGGAAGTGGAACCGGGAATATATTCCAGCTCCGAAGTACCCAGGTTTTCGCTGACGACGATGTTTTCAATATGCTGGATTCCCTGGCCGCCACTGCGGATAGATGGTACGCGGATTTCAAGGGTCACCTGACCATCGCCACACAGCACACACCAGCTGCTTGCAGCGCGGTGATCCAGAATATTGAATCTTGCCGGGTTATCGGGAAAAGTGGGGCAGTTGTGATCGGCCAGCGCCTGCGGCGTAAAAAAAACCGACCAAGCGCACAGCAGCAAGCCGGCAAGCAAATGACTCCAGGATTTCCGCCCAATTACTTCTGACATCATCACCACTGATTCGCCGCCACTTTTCTATTTCAAAAAATCCCTGACCAAACCTGCAAGCATCACCGCCAGAAAGACACAGTTCGGCCCGGCAAGTTTAATTACAAGGAAAAAAACTGGCCGTGAAACAGGTCATAAATCAATGTCAGGTGCGGGTATTTTTTGAGGATTGCCAAGTAGTTCTCAGGCTGGCTTTGGACAAACAAAGTCCGAAAACAGGCGCTAAAGCGAAAAGAAAAACCTCTGGAATACTTTTTCCTCTGCGAGCCCGGCTCCGCTGCGCAAGCGCACAACGGGGTCACGTGAATTAACTGTTGGGAAAGAAGTCGATCGGGAAAAGAATGGTGATGGTGGGCACACCGGCCTTCTCGCCAAAATTAAACCGCTTTACCCGCGCCACAATTTTGGCGTTGAGCCCCGGCGAGTCCATATCGCTGGAGTCCACTTCCGCCAGGGATACGGCGCCGTCCGGTTCGATGGTGAGCTTCAGTACCATCTTGCCCTGCAGGGCGGGATTGTTGCGCAGTTCGCGGTTGTAGATGCGATACAGTGCAGCCTTGTAGCGGTCGAAAACAATCTGGATTTCCTCGTCGGTACGGGATGGACCAACGCCGTCGCTGAGCGGCCGGTCCTCGCCGGCGAAATCCCCTTCGGTACCAATAGAGCTCTCCACCCGCGCGAAGGCCACACCACCCAGGGAGGAACCGGTACCACCCACATTGCGGCTCAATGCTGCGGTACTGATGCCCCCACTCCGGGTGGTTGCAGCGGCAGTGATCAGCGAGCGCTGACTGCGGTTTTCCCGTTTACCGGCAGTGCTCAACTGGGTTTGCTGGCCCAGGCGATTGTCCAGGTCGTCTTGAATAAGATCCTGAAAATTATCCTTAAAGGCGAGGACACCGGCGCGCTCCGCTTTTTTACGCGCCTGCTTTTTTTCCGCCCGGGCGGGCTTCGGGTCCTGCTTGGCCACTTGCTGCTCCGGCTCGGGCCGGGGCTTTTTCTCCTCCGGCTTGGGCTTGCTCGGCTCCGGTTTGGGAACCGGTTTGGGCTTGGTTTTCTTCTCGATCACCAGCTTGGCCAAGCGTTCGGGAATCTCCACCACCTGGGTTTCCGGCTCGGGCAGGGTATACAAGGGCACCAAATATCCCAGCAGCGCAGCGATACACAGCGTGGCGAAGACGCAAATGCGAAAGCGCCTTTCATCCTCACCCCGGGTATGCCAGGGCAGCACCATCGGGCGTGCATCCGCTGGCTCGAATGCCCGGGTAACCTCCAGTTCAAACCGGGATTCCTCTTGCGCGAGTCGCAATTCATCAGCCCGTTCATCCAGGGCAAGGAGTTCCTCGCTGCAGTCCTCTATTTGTTCAAGAAGTGCCCTGTGACGCTGTTGTAGCTGGTCCCGACTGTCGTTATAGTCCCGGGTGGATTCCCTGATCCGCTCGATAACCCGCTCAGAGGCATCTGTCTGGTAGTTCTCAGCCCAGAACAGATCGCCGGCACCAACTGCTTCGAGCTTGTGCAGACGCTGGGCAATTTCATCCAGCAGCTGGTACTTGGTGCCGTGGGTCTGCAATTCAGCCAGCTTCTCTTCGATCTGCCGCTGCTTGTGTCCAAGCAGATGCTTGCGCTGGCGAGCTGCATCAAGCGCCTCGGTAATCGCCTGCTGTTGTTGAAGAAAATTACTCACAAACTTCTATTAATCCTGAGATGCTTTCTGAATTACCGCCAGTGAAACCTTGGTATAACCCGCTTCAGTGCAGCTGGACATCACCTTTTTCAGCAAACTGAACGGGATACCCCGGTCTGCGAGAATATTCACCTCCGGTGGTTCCGGCCCCTGCTCGCCTTCGCTTTCATTCCCTCCGTCTTGCGTCGAGGCCTGGGCAACACCAATCGCCTTACCCAATTCTGCCACCATGGCCTGCTTGATCGCCTCGATAACAATTTTCTCGCTTTCAAGCACCGCGCTGGTGGCAACGACGGAGTTGGATTCCACCAGAATCTCGTCGGCCGTCACCATCAGGGTTACCGTTTCCCTCGGCTTGGTTTCCACAATCGAATCGGGCAGGGTGATTACCTTGGGGGGCTCCAGCGCTTCATTGCTGGAGGTGTTGGTCAAGAGAAAAAACACCAGGATGGTGAACACGTCCATTAAAGATGTGAGGTTCATGCCTGAGGTTTTTTTGCGCTTATGGCTGCGCGCCATGCGCTTCATACGTCGGCTTTCATGTCTCACGGCGCATCCCCTATGGAAATATCGGGAAACAGAATCACCTTCTCCACCGCCTCGGGATCATCGGGATCATCGGGATCACTGCCTTCAAGCCGGACATCAACACCGCGCACGGTATCCATAACGCCCACAAGATGTTCATAGGCAATCTCTGCCTCCATCAGTAGAATGGAGTCTGTCTTTTCCGGGTAACTGGCTTTCACCTGCAGCAAAAACTCAGTGAGTTTTTTCAAGTCGTAGACTTCTGCCGTCGGCAATAGTGCAAAGCTGGTTTCCTGCCCAGCCACTTGCGGCTGTTCGGACTCGGTCTCTTCCGCAACATTCAGGTTGGGAAAGCGCGCAATCACCTTTTCACCATCGCTGATTTCCAGCGCCGCCTTGCGCACCACCACTTCCACCGTCACGGTGGGATCGTCCGGGGCACCGCCGCCGGCACCACTGGGCAAATTCAGTTCCAGGATAGTCACCCGCGAGAACACCGCCGATACCAGCAGGAAGGGGACCAGTACCACCATCAGGTTCAGAAAAGCAGTGATATCCAGCTCAGGGGTTTCTCGGTCTCTCCCATGGCGCCGCCTTCTCATTACGCGGTTTCCACTTTGGGTGCTTTACCATGGGCTGTACTGGGCGGGCGCTTGGCGGTTTTGCTTTCCGGCTTTGGCACATCGATCTCAAAGCGGCGCCGGGTGGCGCTGTCAATCAGGTTAGAGGCCTTGACAGACACCATCTCCAGACTGTCGATAATCTCACCGGTCAGGGAGTTGAGCAGGGCGTGCACGATCAACAGGGGAATACCGGTCATCAGGCCGAATGCAGTCGTGTTCATTGCCACAGAAATACTGGCAGAGAGCAAGTCGGCCTTTTCCGCCGGGTTGGCATTGGCTACTGCGGTAAAGGCTTCAATCAGACCCATAATGGTCCCGAGCAGGCCCAGCAGCGTGGCGATATTGGAAAAGAGCGCCACATAAGGGGTGCGCTTTTCCAGCTGTGGGGTAATCTCCATCATGCTCTCTTCCATCGCGATCTCAATATCTTCGCGACGGCGCACCGTACCCTGGCGGGCCAGCCCCATAGACAACAGTTTGCCCACACTGGAATGATCCTGCTTGACCAGGTTGCGCGCACGATCAAAATCCCCGGAGGCCAGAATTGGCTGCATTTTGTCCCACATGGCGCGATTGGTATGGCGTTCATAATGCAGGCGAATAAATCGCTCAATGGCAACGGCGCTACCCAGGGCGGCAACCACGAGAATGGGGTACATAAAGGTACCACCCGTCTGAAAAAACTCGATGACGCTGTGAAAAAAGTCCATTGCAAACCCTCTTGATAAATACTGCAGTACCTTGTTGCTACTCCGGTCGCAACCGGAGAAAGGACGACGTTAGTCGCCGGACAGGCTAAGCTGGTAGAACGCCAACTCGCGCAGGAACACTGCCTTGTCGAGCGGCTGTAACTTGTCGTCCATCAAGCTGGAAACCAGGTCACTTTCGACACCCACTTCGGAACTTTTCCAGGGGACAATATACAGGGACTTGGGGGCTTCCTTGTTCCCAATAATGGAGATACCCGATAACTCTTTAATGGCCGAGTCCACTTTTTTCTCCACAGGCGCTTTCTGTTTCATACCTTCAGATTGTGCCAGGGCTACAGGAAGGGTAGCGACAGAGAAAATCACCGGCAAAATCCATTGGAATTTCCACATCACTTGCTCGCCCTCCGTTTAAGGTCCGCCAGCCAGATGGATACATCCTGGTCCTGCGGTTCCAATTGCACATAGTGTTGGAATTGTGCCAGAGCACACTCAAGATCTTGCAGATAGAGATCACATAATATGCCAAGATTTTTAATCAGGGGAAGGTACTCGGGATTTTCTGCCAAAGCATGGACATAGAGATGTCGTGCATCGGCAAAACGCCCCTGCCTGCGGTAGAGCACCGCCAACTCGTTTGTGGCCACCGGATGATTCTCATCCAGCTCAAGGGCCCTCAGGAAAGCGTCTTCCGCATCTTTCTCATTGTCCATCTGGTAATGCGCAATGCCCAGGTTGATATAGGGCGCCGGCAGGCGCTGCTCCCGCGCCACCACCGACTGCAACAGCGCAATGGCAAATTCATATTCCCTTTCGGCCAGATGGTCCAGTGAGCGCTCAAAGTCCCGCTTCACACTGCCGGAAACCCGCACTGCAGTGTAGTCGGAAATCTTACCGGTTGGGGTTTGGGTGCCCGCACAAGCGGTGACAATCAGCGCGAGCCCCAACAGAAAAAACCGTCGCGATGGTATTTGCATAGCTTTCAGCTCCACACTTGCTGCCATTAATCCACAGCTTTATTAGTGACCGGGTTAATAGCTCGGTTACCGACCGGAAACGGCTTCACCCGGGCTCCACCGGCGCCGCTGGCAGGGGCACAATACTTTGTAAATACCGGCCTGCTTCCTCAGCTCTTGCATAGCGGGCTGGTACCACCCCTGCGAGCCGGTCGATACTCTTGTCAATCCAGGGGTTGTAGATACCCACCCCCAAAAGCTCGACATTTTTCTCATGGACCGAGATTGCCTTTTCCTCGAACGGATAAATCTGCTCTTCCAACGCCAGTTCGTACTCCTCCAGCTCCAGGGCATTCAGGTTGGTGGGGCGTTCGGAATCTTTGAGTGACTGGCTGAAGTGCCAATAGATTTCCGCCAAATAATAAGTAGCCGCGGCCGTGACATCGGCTATCTGGTAATCAATCAGATCCGTGAAACCACTGACAGCGGCCTGCATACGCTGGCGTTTCAGATTCAGGTTTTGCTGGATTGGCTTCACCAGAGCGACCTGGGTAAATGCGCTGTAACTGGGTTCGGCGAGCTGCAGCGCGGCGTGACCGGCAAGATAGCGGGTGCGGTCACTGCGCTGGGAACCACCGCGCAACTCGATAAGCACCATCTCACGCAGTGCCTCCCGGTAGCGCTGTTCATTGCCATCGGCTTTATGGATATCGGCGATTCTCTGTCGCGTCTCCAATGCCGGTTCCAAGGGATTGGGAAACTGGTTCACGTAGCGGCGCAACACCGTTAGGGCTTTTTGACTGTCCTGTGCCGCACTGTAGAGATCCGCCGCTTGGGACAGGGCCTCGCGGCGGATTGCCTCATCCCCGGACTCGCGCTCAATGCGCTCAAACTCCCCTGCGGCCAGCAGCAACTCTCCACTCTCCTGATAAACCACCGCCAGTTTCTTGGTCACTTCTTTCGCCAGCTCGTGTTGCGGGAAATTGCTGCGGAAATTGTTGAGCACCGTCGCGGCCCGGGTCCATTCCTGCAATACGATCAGTGAGGCGGCCGCATCGTATTCCGCTGTGGCCAGCAGGGTGGCTCCGGGAGCGGCAGCCCGAATACGCAGGAAGTGGTCGGCGGCGGTGGCGTGATCCTGTTGCTGGCGGGCCATATCCCCCTGCTGGTAAATGGACGCCGCCAGGTTATCGATCAGCCCGGCGCGATCCTTGGCATCTGCGGCAGTCAGATTCAGGGTTTTTCCGTAGGCCACTTCGGCATCCACAAATGCCTGCAGCTCAAACGAGGCATGGGCTACCAGCATCCAGCTGGAGCGGCGAATCTCCCGTGCCGCGGCCGGGAATTCCTCCAGTAACAGGCGACCGTTTTCGATTGCAAGGACATAGTCCTTAAGGCCATACAAATCCTCCACAGCACCCAGCATCACCTGCGGTGCTTTGTCGTGTCCGGTGAAGGTGTCGGCGAAGGTCAGAGAGGAGCGGATAATCTCGCGCAACAGGACAGCACGCTGGTCTGCAGTGGCCGCTTTCAGGTGATTTGCCAGGTGTTCACGATAGGCGTAGACCGCCGCATAACCCGCCTCACTGGAATCTTTGTGGGCCGGATACTCATAGGCGGTGCGCTCATATTCCAAAGCCGCACTGTGGAAATCCCGGTTCTCCAGCATCAAACCGGCCAGTTGATAGTTCATCTCCGGCGCGCGCTCGGTTTCGCGGAAGGACTGCAGATAGCTGCGATACCAGTGAATTGCCTCGCGATAGTGCTCGGCCTGTGTATCCTTGAGCTTTTTATTCTGGTAAGCCGCATGGTAGTGGCTGGCCAGGTCGATCAGGTTTGCCTGCAGGAATTCGACCACCTCTCCGTATTCATCGATATCGAATACCGTCCAGTAATCGGCCTTGAGCCCATAGGTGTTGGCAAAGGACTTCTTGGCTTCCAGCACCAGCTTGGGGAAGCCACCTCTGCTGTAAATATCAATCACGCGCATAGAGAAATCCGCGGAAACCTTGTGCAGGGGATTACGCTCCACAAAGGCGGTATAGGATTTTGCCGAGTCCTGGTAGCGACGCTTATCCAGATAGTATTCCCCCAGGTGGCCATACACCAGGTATTCATACTGGCGCGCCCCCTTGCGGGAGAAATAATCGACAATTGACTCGGGGCCCTCCAGGTAGGAGAAGCTCAGGCTCACCACACGGAAGGTGTCATCAATGTGCTTGCGCTCCACCTCATTGGCCTGCTGGTCAAAGTCATATCCCTGGGAAACTTTGTAATCGAGCATGGCGATATAATCGTCCAGCGCCATCTCGTACATATCCTGTTTGAACAGGGACCAACCGCGCTTGTACAGAGCCAACTCATAAAAACTGGAAACCACCCCGATATGGATCACCTTGCCGTAGGCTTCCTCCGCATCCAGGTATTTCTTGCGGGTAAAGTAGTATTCCCCGAGGCGGAACCAGGACTCATCGATGTGTCGGGAGTCTGGATATTTGACCACTAACTGTCGCAGCACCCCCACCGCCTGTTCAATCTCTCCGGCTTCCTCATAGGCGCGGGACAGCTGGTACATCACCTGATCATTGCGGTCGTACAGCGGGTATTTTTTCAGTAAGTCCAGATACAGGTGAATGGCTTCCCGGGCATTTGCCGACATCAGTGCGTCGGGATTGTCCACAGGCAAGGGTATCACCGTGTTCTCCGTGGCAATTTCCATGCTACCGCTGGCACGCGCGGCAAACGCATCATCCGATTCCGTCTCGCCAGCGCCTTTTGCAACCTGTTGTTGAACCCGGGCAGCCGGTAGGGTTACCCCAGCGGGAGCATCGAGGGTATTGTTTGCAGAAACCTCCGGGGCATCAATCGCAATCACCGCTTTGCCGGTATCTGCTGCAGTGGCGATTCCATCGATCGCGGCATCCTCAGCGCGGTGTGCCTGCTGGATTTTCAGGTCGGCAATTCGCCGCATCGCCTCGGGTGTGAGGCTGGACTCGGGCGTTTCCTGCAAGTAGCGCTGGTAACTGGCGAGCGCCTTCTCAAGGCTTTCGTCGATATATTCCTCTTTAATTTCAATATCGACGTTTTGCAGACTGCCAATCGTCTTGCCGCTGTTGACCGCGCAGGCATTGAGCAGCAGGGCAATCACCGCGAGCAGGGCGCACCGGGTGGCAACCGCCCTACCCATCCGGCTGGGCTTGAATCTGGGCATCAGGTGTCCCCTCCTTCACTCGCTTCCAGTTCGGAAGGATTGTCGTCGGGCAGGGATTCCGGCTGGGCCTCGCGATACTGCTCAATTTTGCGCTGGTCCTCGCGCTGCTCCTGCAATGCGTTGGCGCGGTCGTAACTGTCAGCCAGGGCAAATCGCGCTTTGATCTGGTAGCTCTCCAACTGGGTGCGGCGGCGTTCCAGTTCCTCAATCGCCAGGGCTTCCAGCATGCTGCCCTGGCGAGCCATCAATATTGCCAGGCGCTGCTGGTGGTTGCGGATCTGCGCACGCAAGCGGGTGATCTGTTGGTTGTAACCGGTATAGCTGTGCGTGGCTGCCTGGCGACTGCGCACATAGGATTGGTAAACCCCCTGCAGTTGTTCAATTTCCCCATTGAGTTCCTGCAGATGCTTATAGGCTTGCGTAAGCCGTTGGTCGTACTCTGTGGAGAGGCGCAAATCCAACACGCCCTGCAGGCGCGCCACCCTGCTACGGGTGACCTCGGTAAAGCCCTGAGGATTCTGTGCAAGCTGCCGGTGCAATTCCCTCAATGCCAGGCTCACCGCCTGCTCATCGGCAGTGGCGAGATATTCCGGGCGGCGCGAAACCAGCATCTGTTCAATGCGCCCGGCAAATGTATCCCGTTGCTCAAGCCGCAACTTGATCCGCGCATCCAGCTTGCGGAATTGTGCATCGAGCTTTGGCAGCAGGGGGTCGTAGTAAGCTCTGCGGTGACGGATAATGTCCTCGTAGGCACTGAGACTTTTGAGCCACGCTTCATTGCGCTCGTAGAGGTCATTCAGATCGCGGTAATTGTGCAGGAAGGCCTGGTAATCATTGGATGCCATCAGGTCGAGAAGATAATGGGTCTCCGGTGCATTCGGCAGGTTGCGCAGTGCCACCACCCAGTGTTGCACCTGGGTGGCCTCTTTGCGACGCAGCGCCTGCAGAAATTTGCCCTCGCGGATACTGTGGATTGAGGCGGTCAGGGTATCGATTTCACTACCGAAAGAATCCAGCGCACGCCCATAGTGAATCGCTGCCGTGCTGTGTACATCCAGCTTGCCGAAGGCATAGGGCACGGCGAGCATGGCTTCCTGTACGGATTCGTTGGTCCCCTTGCGGTTTTGCAACATTTTCCAGGGCACCAATGCCCGCTCGTAGCGACCTGCGTGAGCCTCGGCCCAGCCGGCACCGAGCAGCGCGCGGTTGGAAAACGGACCTTTGAGATTGACGCGGTCAAAATACGGGCGCGCCCGCTGCAATTCGCCGGCTTCCATTAAATAAGCACCCAGCAGCAGGTTGGTCTTGTCATACAGAGCCTGCTCGGCCAGTTCGCTGCTGCGTTTTTTACCCAGGGCCGTCAGCTCCAGTATCCCGCGAGCCTCCTCACCGGATTTTAACTGGGCGATACCGAGGTTGAACTCGATAAACCCGGCGAGAGATTCCTCCCCTTTTAAATCCTTTAGCAGTTCAACTGCCTCATCAAAGCGCCCCAACTGCATAAATACTCGCGCCCGCAAAAACTGCTCCTGCGCACGGACACGCTCTGGCACCCGCCCCTCAATCCATTCCAGCGCGTGCAGAGCATTTACCGGCTGCTGTTTGTGATAGTGAATCCTGGCAAGGCGATAGGCCGCTTCATTGCGTACCGATCGGGAAACGTTACCCTTGAGTACCGCTTCAATCGCCCGCCCCGCTTCCCGGTGCATGCGATAGGAAAGCTCCAAATCGCCCACAGAGAATTCCGCCTGCCCCAGATGCGCACTGAATGGGTCCAGCTCCGGCTCGTCCAGGCGATGGAACTGGGCCAGTTCGGTATCCAGGGCCACAATTGCATCGAAATAGTTTTCCTGGTGGGCGTGGAACATGGCCGCGCCAAAAAACAGATCGCGCAGCGCCTCGCGTTCTTCGGCACCCGCCACAGTGGAGAAAATGGGTAGGGTACACAGGGAGACCGTCAAAACCCGCAGCGTTGCCCTGGCCGGACCCGGCAGTACCGATAGCAGAGAAATGCGCATGGTTACCAGTCCTTGAAATGAATCTCAGACTCGGTTCCCAATATACTGATCTCGACAAACTTCGGCCCCACAGCCTTATCCACCTGGTAAGTTGCATCGGCCTGATACGCCCGGCCCGAGGGGGTTTTCCCGATAAAACGGACTTGCAAGGGATGCGCACCAGTCTGGACATTCCCGGTATATATTTTTTGCACACCGCCTTTCTGTAGGGACTGGATTTCGCGATAGGTGTATAGGTGGTGTGCAACAATTTCGCCGTTCAGCCTGAGCTCTACGGATTCCAACTCAAAGGGCTGCTCATCGGCAATGGAGACAAAAAAAGCTACCTGGGAATTTGAGGGAAAGAGCAGTTTTTCCTCCAATTGCGCAAGGGTCGCAGTCAGGTTGATCACATCTTTTTTTACATCCTGGATTTGTTCATCCAAGCCACGGATTTCATCGCGGCTGACGTTTTGCGCTACTGCAATGCAAGGCAATAGCAGAAGGATTGTGACCTGTAGCACTCTGAACATGTGATCTACCTCTGACCCTACCCGTTAACCATGGACATCAACTAGGCCAGCCCCTTCGGGGCCGCATCGAAATGCCTGTAAACTGGGACCTTTCAGTCTGCGGCATTGTATTCAATCGGCGCGCTTGGGGATGTGAGGGACGTCAAATCTAGCCCGGATTTTGCATGGTTCCAGACACAAGAACGGCGGAAAGTCTTATCATTACGGGTGTACAAGACAGTCCAATAAGAAATTCCGCCGTGACAGAATGCTACCAACCTGAACTCCGATTTTGATCCTTTTCTCGCCGCAAAATCACT
>NZ_JAVAMR010000044.1:0-29153 GCF_030731025.1 Microbulbifer sp. 2205BS26-8
ATTAATTTTTACACCCATATTTAGAAATTATATAATACTGAAATCTCAAAATAGTCATCTTGGCGTAATGAATAACTGTGTTCCTCAATATTTGTATTTGAAAATATCTGTGCGCGTAACTCAGCTGATAAATGCTCACTGACTCGTCGGGAGCCTTCGATAGTGTAAATACGACTAGTATCTTTTATGTCAACAGCCATGCCAACAATTAGGGAGGTCGTTTGATAATCATTGAAGACAATACGTGTTCCGAACGCCAAATCATTTTCAAATGGAGTCGTCGCTCCGATGCCGCGATCATCATAATAATATTCCGCTAGAATACCAACATCAATTGACGATTCTACAACACCTACAAAAGTATACTCGGATCCAATACCCGCAGTATTGAAATCTGAGTTATCTTCAGCACGATGATAACCTTCAAATTTAAATAAGGTGTTGTCGGTAGTCAACTGTATATCAAGCGCAGTTTGGTGGATAACCGAATAATGAGGCCTGAATACAGACGAAGAATCCGGTAGTTTGGCCAATATTAAACTGGGGTCTCGATTCGTACCGTAGAAATGCGAGAACCCAATTTCCCAATCTCCAATTAAATGTTCATATCTTAGAGCCAGATCGAGATGTTTTTCTTCAGCCCCGGATTCAAAGGTACTCTCACTGTGATCCACGCGCAAAGGTGTCCGCAACCTGTCTTCAGCATTGGCAAAATATCGCTCCCTAAAATAAGGTAGTAGGAATAAATCGAAGGTCCCCCAATCCTTAATCAGAGTCAAGTTCGCCATAGGCTGTCCCAGCTTGGATTCTGCATCGAGACCTTCATGTGTATCAGTTTGATTGATGATATCTACCAGGTGCCTGAACTCTAATACCCCCCAAAAGACTTTTTTAAATCCGAGGCGTAGCTCCCAAATGTCCGAGACACCCTCCCAATAGAGTTCACGGATATCGAAGTGTTTTCGGCCGCTATCATGATAGCGATAAAATAAAAAGGATACTAAGGATTGGTGGTTATTATCCCAATTGTGATAGTACTCGATTCCAAGAGAAACCGAGGGATCTTCATGTCGTGATTGATCCAGATATACAGGGGGTTGATAGAAGAATCTCTTTTCCATCGCAACGTTGCCGGTAAGCTCATGAGCGTAAATGGTACCTACCGGACAAGCATAACAGCACAAGAAAAAAGCACCTACTGAAAGTATGCGAAGCGATATGTCTTTCATGAAATATAGATCGGCTTGCAGTAAACTTATATTACTAAAAGGCATAATATGATTTGTAAATTGAAATACCTACGTGTCAGTAATTTTCGCATTATAAAATCGCGCCTAAACTCTAAGCCTTTGACTATTGATATAAAAATCAAAGGTTACAGCTATAAACACCGATCTTCCTATCGATACAAATTTTTTGATTTATAGCTGGATCATCTAGAACTATCTTTTTTGTATTCGTACTTCCGGATGGCCAGGTAATGTCAACAGAGTGTAAAGCTTCATCTCCCAAGCCAATATGCAGGTCTGTAGTGACAGCTCCAAAGGCCGAACCGCCAACTCGTGTATAATATAGCTTATCCTTATTGACAATAAGTTTGGCGCCGATCGCAAACAAGTTATTGGAACTCTGATCGCGAAGGTGAATCTTCACCCAATTGCCCTGTGAGTTTTTAGGTGAACCACCGTTGATATACAATGAGGTATGACCTTCCTCAAACTGCGTTGGGGGGCTAACTACCTTATTGGGTGCCGGGACAGCAAGAATTCTCCCACCAAACTCTACTTTCAGGTTTCTCGCCTGGGGAGAAACTGAATTATAACCTCCGGCATGGGTTACTAAAATATCGATAAATCCATCTCCATTTACATCTGCATTAAGGGTTGCACTGGCAGCTTCATGCATCCGGAAAATATCGCGGATAGTACTTTCCGCCGCATCCACTCCACTGGAACTATAAGCATCGGTATCGCTTATATAAATGTAATCTCTCTTAGTCCAACCAGTGCCCGGGGCAACACGGCGAGGAGGGTTATGGGTGTAGTCCATATGCCGAATATCCAGTAATTGATACTCCAAAGTCCTGTCTGTGAATTCATAACCGCCCTCGGAACTTTCATTAACCAGAAGGCGACCTGGGCTGCCTAATGTGTCACCAATGAAGTTGTCATTACCCCTGGCGAGAGCACCTGCCATATACAGATCGAGATCCTGGTCGTTATCGATATCAAGCAGAGAAAGGTTCCAAGCGAATTCATAGGCACGTAAACTTGTAGAGAAATTATTTCTCTCAAAAAAACCCTTGTCACGTAAAGTGAAATTCATGGGGTTTGACATATCCGGTGGTATGTGAGAAGAATGATTGACTTTCACCTTACCCGAAAGATCATGAAATCCGCTATTGCCTCCGTGATATTCCAGCACAGCGTGGTGTAAGGTGCTCTTACCTTTCATATAATTAATGTATGCGAGTGCAGTTAGGTTCAACTCCTCCTCAGTTTCAACCAACAATCCGGTATTTTTTGCCGACATGGTTTGACTGCCACAGTTGGCGATTAATAATTCTTCCTTTAGGTCACCATTCAGATCTCCGGCCGACAGACCCATCCAGCAGCCATCCCATTCCGCATCGTTAAAAGCTTCCAGGTAGTGAAAAGATTTGCCCTGAATGTTTTCATAGATCCGCAGGCGATTACTCATGTCATTGGAGACAACCAGATCTGGCCAGTGATCTTGGTTAAAATCCATAAACATCGCCGACCAACTGTGATCAGCCTGCTCACCAACCTGTTTACCATCTACGATATGCTTCGAGGTTTTGAAAAAAGATTGATCCTTATCTCGCCACACGCTGGCCTCAAGTCCCTCTTCTAAATGCAGGCCAGACACATTGAAAGTCGCGCTTTTATCTTGAAAAGTCAGCTTTCCGGTGTCAACGAGTCGATTGATGTAGAGCTGATTTCGATTGCCGGCAAAATACTTTGCTCCAAACCCCCAATAATCAGGATCGAGAAAGTTGGCAACATACAAATCCAAATCGCCATCCCTGTCTACATCCGCAACGGCAGCGCTGGTAGAGGTCCAGTTCCCGCCAACACCTGCTTCATGAGTCACATCTTTCCACTCTGGCAAACCGTCTCCATCCTTGTCTCCGAGGTTGATAAACAGAGAATTCCGCCCCTCGGCTTCAAGTTGTTTGCCAAAATTGACCATTACGTCTTTGCCGTCCTGCATCTCTCCCCAGAGAAAAGCAGGCGTTCGGACTACCAAAGCTTCGCGAGCACTGCGAGCCTCCCTACCCAAGTGGTTCTTTGCCGGATAAGATGGAAATCCTAACTCATGACTCTGAGCCATGATGCCATAGTGGGATGCCAATACATAAAGATCCAGAAGGCCATCTCCATTGAAATCTGCTGCTATAGCACCAGTGGATATACGACCCACTGAAAACTCATCCTCATCCGGGGTACGACGGGGTTTGTATTTATTTTCAATCAACAACTCCTGTTCCAAAAATAGACTATTACCGTTTTTCGTAAGATCTTGAATACTACGATAAACCGGTTCTCCGCTATCATTATTGCCTTGATTGAGGTATAGAACGTTGGGTTTGGCCGGTGCGGTTTCCCCAGTCAGTACATTACGTTGGTCAACTTTTTTTGATACAGGCCTACCCGAGTGAGTCAGGTAAATATCTTCCCGGCCATCATTATTAGCATCGAATATGGCCCCTCCCTGTGACCAGAGCATGCTATTATTTCTAAGTGCCCGTTCGCCCAGTGATGATCCGATATCCCTGAATGGTATATATCCAGAATCAATTGCTATGGCTTCCGGAAGCTTCTCTTGCGCTTCTCTGCGAGAATGAATTGACTGCTGTATTTTAGCTTCACTCTCAAATCCTAAATATTGTTTGATAACACTAGCAGCAACGGTTACTTCGGATACGCCGTACTTCTTGAGAATATAACTTTTCAACGGAAAGTATACTGTAATACCGATTATTATCGCAGTAGCAACACCTATAGTAAGTCTTTTCATAGCTGACTTTTCTCACAAAATATTGATATCTTCATAAACCCTAAACAAAGGTGGTACATAGGCATCAGTAGCATTTACAATTTTGTTTTGTAAAATTCCTTCTATTGGCAACTCCAACTCTACAAGATCGACGATTCTTTCATAGGAAACAATATTCACTCGTAAGTACCATTCTCCGTCACGCTCGAAAGGTCGCAAGAAAACCTGTTCATACCCAGTTTCGTGATTATTGACCAACGTCCATTTTCCTTCTTTCTTTTGAACTTCATAGGCGTAGTGAGGAATGGGTCCCTGGTGGTATCGGAGATAGCGACGCTCTATCGATTCCATTGGGGGGAAGATACCGACTCCGAAAGCTGAAATTTCATAGTCTTCCTGTGCCACCAAGAGATCCACAGGGATATTGCCCAGGACAATACCGCGATCACCGGCTCCTTTATAAATAAATATTTCTATATATCCATTTTTATTTTTGAAATTATTTTTTCTTGTATAACTCGTCTTCGGCACCACACTGCTTATTGCAGCCAAGTTCCAATCACTGCTAAAGGGTATTTCCTCAGATTGAGTTTCGCTGTATACGCCAGGAGCAACAAAGCGTTTAACTTGAAAAACATCTCCCTTTTTGAGTTCTGACACATATTTCTTTTCAAGCTGTTGTTCATCTCTAATAATCTTGAAATATTCCTTTTGCACTTTACGGCGTGAATCCTGAGAAGAATATCCCGCAATCGGCTTGTTCAATACAACCGTAGGCTTGACTGTCAGGATGGTATCTTGCCTGGTACGAAGCTTTTCCAGTTGCAATTCTACATTTGACAGATCCTTTTGATACCGCAGTGTCAAATACAATGCAAAATCTGAAATCTCTATTTCATTTATGGAGCGTATCATTCTGTAATAGATATCTTTAGGGAAGTCGAACCAACTATGATACATTTCTCCAACAGAATCCGTTGCATTAAATTCCCACAATCCGGGTTTGAGACAGTTGTTGGTTACGCTGAAGCGGGTTGGTTGCAAATCTGGCTTTGGCTGGATTAAGCCGTTGCGATAGTGATACTCCTCAACGGCATTACTGAATAAACCATCTTTGGAATTGAAGTAACCAAACAGCCTATTGCTTTGTTGATAACTTAATTGGATACCATTCCTTGCATACTCGGCAAGCATAAGATTTGCCTTGTCAAAATTATCCAGTTCACTATCGTGTGCATAGGGAAGCAGAGGTATCAGAAATCCTGCATCGATATGGTTGAGATATATTTTTTTATCTCCACTATCTGCATTTTCTGATCTAATGATCATCGATATTCGTTTGGTTTGTTCAGAAAACTCGACGTCAACACGTTTCATATCTCGAAGGACAGAATAATAACGGTTGAGAGATTGTGTGGATGGATTGATCACATTTCCATTGACATCTAAATGTTCTTGATCAAACTTTATTTTTTCCCCTTCATGGAAATCAATAACGAACATAAGAGCCAAAGCTGTGAATAACGTACCAATAGGCAAGCCGTACCGAATCCAATGAGTCATAAGTTTCTCCACTTTGCTAGCAGTCAAAAGGTCTATAGAAAACCACTGTTTTGTTTTATCTTCAATCCCGTTAAACTACAGATAGAACCATGCAAAGGACCTCGTTATGTTAAACAAAACCCGTCTTATTCTTTTTTTGTCTTCTATAGTTGTATGCTTTATTGTTATGCGTACATATCTGTACTTTTCTCCAGGTACAAACCTCGACATAGGCCCATATAATATCCATCATTTGTATACCGGATTAGTGTTGATGGTCATTGCCTGTGTGCCTTTAATAATCTTGCATGGCTATGACAAGCTTCTTAACTTCGCAACACTATTGTTTGGAGTTGGTCTGTGCTTGGCATTGGATGAGTGGGTTTACCTTATCGCCACTGGAGGTTCCGATGCCGAGTACCTTCTCCCCATATCATTTTGGGGGGCTGTTGTTGTGATCGGGTCAACCTGTCTATACACACTATTTGTATCCTATTTAGCAAAGAATAAATCTTAATATCTGTATCTGCTCCGGTCATAACTGGGGCAGAACAACCTGTACGACAGCCCAAACTCCTAGTTCCGGCTGCGTCTCAATGCACTGCGATCAAAATCCCTATCATTGAAGCCGTTCTCGAATTGGTAATTATTCATTATCAATAATGTTTTTTTCCCGGTTTGAATATTTTCCATATGCATTTTTTCGGGGCGCCAAAACCCATTTAAATATTGCTTGTAGCCCTCAAAAGTTAACACTTTCAACAGACTGTTCTTTCTATCGTAGTAATCTAAGCGTAATGGTTGGTACATAATTTTGTCGAGCCATACAATCTGGCGATGATAACCAGAATATTCGTAAATGGGCTGACGCTCGATCACAAACGCTTCTCGATCGTCGAAAGTTTCATCCCGTAGCCATTTGTAGGTGTATCTTTCCAGTTCTTGCGATGTCATGTCTTCATAAGCAAATTCACTACCTACAAAGGGGCCAGATTTATAAACGGAAGAAATTCGCTTAATTCTTTTCAGCGCTGGCAAATATAGCCACTGATCATCTGGATCAAGTGAATGCGTATAGCTTAAAAATGCAGTTCCCTTAATATCGTTTGGGTAATGAAATGTAGTTAATGTCTTGTCTCCATCGTTTTCCACTTCCAACCGGCTAATTTTAAGCGATCGCGTGCTGCTCTCTCCCTGCTTATTGGAAAGTATCATTTCCATTTCCACACGCTGGTCTACCCAACCTGAATCGCGACGAATCATTTCACTGGCAATTTCAAACCCTTTAGCTACTGGGTCAATAGGTTTAATCTCTGCATCTAACAAAGTGCTATACAGACCCAGACACAGGGTGATCATGATTAAAGGCGGTATTCTCATTCTTCATCTCCTCAATCTTCATAAGCACTGCAGGTAACAACAGCAAATCTGCAAGGAGCGCAAACACGATAACAATCGCGGTTAAAAGACCCATGCCAGCGTTCAGGTAAAAACTTGATGTGGCCAGTATTGAAAAACCGATCACCAATAAAAAGGAAGTTGTGATTAAAGCTGGGCCTACCATTTTAAACGCATAACGAATGGCATTTTCACTACTAATATTCTGTTCTCTTCTTGCTCGCAGATATTTGCTTAAAAAATGTACTGTATCGTCGACCACTATCCCCATAGTAATAGCCATTACGACTGAAAGGCTAAGTCCAATTTGCCCTACCAGTATCCCCCACAAACCAAATCCCATGGCAGCAGGAACTAAATTTGGAATCAAACTAATAAGTCCGAATTTTACAGAGCGGAAAGCAATCATTAGCAAGAAGGAAATAATCAACAGGGCTACAGTTGTTCCTAAAAGCATACTCTTGATGTTATGCATGCCGAGTTTGGCAAAAACAATATTTGTACCTGTTGCTTGGGTAATTTTTATATGTGAGCCGTTCTCCTTAAGCCAGTCATTTGCTCTTTCTTCTAATGCCAATAATTGTTGCGATGATAGGGTGTTGACGGACACGGTCAAGCGTGTAGAAGACTTATCAACATTTAACTGATTATTTAGGTCCAAACCATATGGAAGTGACATCTCAAATAACAATATGTACTGTGCCGCCAGGTTCCGGTCAACAGGCAATCGATAGGCATTTGGGTCATCTCCATGCATATTTTTATTTAAACGCTTAAGAATATCAGTAATACTGCTGACATGAATTGTCTCTGGCTGTTGGCGAAACCACTGGGCAAATGCTTCCAGTTCAGCTAGAAACTTGGGATTGTGAATACCACCTGACTCTCCGGACTCCATCGAATACCCCAGATAGTACAACCCTGTCAGATTGTTCGTGGTATAATCACTATCGACTCTAAATTGAATAGAATCATCAAAATAGTGTAAGAAAGTATCGTTAAGCTCATTACGTGGAATATTTGCAATAAGTAGCACCACAATAACCATGGTCGTCCATAACAAAATTACCCTGCGACGTACCACCAGATCTGCGAGTTTTTCAATTAATTGACCACCTCTTCTCTCACCTTGTTGAGGTCTAAGTGGAAATAAGCTCATCAACGCGGGTAAAAGGCACAGAGACATATAACAGGAGGTCAGTACACCGACCCCTACTATTGTGCCAAGATGATTAAAAGGCGGAACATCCGAAAAATTCATTGATAGAAATCCCACCGCAGTAGTTACACAAGCAAGCAGCACAGGTTGCGCATTGACCCGAACACTTTCCTGTAGCGCCTTTTTCTTACTTGAACCTCTACGCATAGCAAAATTTATGGACCCGAGAATATGAACACAATTCGCGATTGTAACTGTTAATATAATCGAGGGAGACAGTGCCGAGGGTGGCGAGAGCGGAAATCCCAAGTGACCAGCAGTCCCCATTGCTACCAGAATTGATGAAACAATAACCAGAAAAGTTGACAATGTACCCCAAAATCGACCTACTATGACAGCCAGCAGGATAAGCATGACTGCAAAACTAAAAGGGACTAATTTTTTCATGTCCCGCTGTGATGATTCGGGAAAGGCATTATTTAGCAGCAGTGTTCCAGTCAGGTAAACCTTGATATCCGGCCTTTCCTGACGTATTTCCTCCGCCATAGATCTGGCAAAACTTACCGCTGCAGGAATTTCCGCTATTTCATTTTTCCGCGGCATCTGCACGGTTACATTTATCGCCGTAACTGTCGCATCTATGGAAATGAGCCGCCTAAATAACAGCGGTTCATCGAGAGTTATTTCCCGAATTTTACGCAGCGATTGTTCATCCAGAAGTTGATCCTTTTCCACTAAATCGTGAACACTGAGCTCATCGCCGTCTGCATAGCTATACTGGAAGTTTGTGATTGAGTCAACACGCGTTGAGAAAGGCACCTCCCAGGCTTTATCCGTCAAATCCCTGATCAACTGAAGATTATCTTTTGTGAAAACATTTTTGTCATCCGGCGCCAATACTATCAGTATATTATCATCTTTCGTATAAGTATTCTCCAGTGCTTCATAGGCTAATCGGTTGGGATTTTCTTCACTAAAAAATACGCGAAAATTATTTGTGAAATATAAATTACGGACACCAATCGCTGCAATTAAAACCATACTTAATGCAAGTGATATAACTAACCAGCGTTTTTCAATAACCCAAACGGCAAGCCGACTTTCATACTTTTCCATTATTAGTCAGCCCGCTCGATTCGACGATACAGCTTGGATAACTCTTTTTTGATGTGATGTTCTGTGTAATGTCCTGTAGGCACCGTATACAAAAGCAATTACTAAAAGTGTAAGAGTTGTATATGAAAGCATCTGAAAATTACTTGTATGCTCACCAGGATATGCCTGTAATATCGACCAGGCGATACACCCAGAATAGAAATAAATCCAATAAGTTATTAGATTGAAGCAATTTTCGCCGGTATGAAGTCGTGAGATAACCCAATAGGCAACACTCAAGAAAGAAAGTCCATACAATGCAATCACATGAGGTAACAGTATACGCCCAGCCTCTCCGGCTACGTATAGATTGGCATCAGTGCGCCCAAGATAAAATAACAAATAGACGACATTAGCTATAATAGTGAAGCCCATCAAATTGCCCGTACTAAAGAAAACCAGTCCCGCCCTGATAGTCCGTGCCAATGCCGAAGGTATCCCCGTAGATAGCGATTTATAACTTTGAAAGGTTATAACAAGTGCACCTATACAGGCTAATACGGCAAATAATATGATAAGTCTGGCAATAACGGCATTAAATGCCCCTGTCAACCAGTTGAAATGCGACATGGTTCCGCGTAGTTGTTGCATAAAAACGAAGACCAGTGTTAATGTTACTGCCCAACCGATAAATCCTACAGTAACAAGAGATCTGCTCCGCCAGACCGGCAAATAACTCAATAACCATGCAATATTGATTTGTATCATGCTGAAACTGATGGAAAAAAGAATTGGTTTTCGCCAGGATACAGTACCCGTAAGGGGCCCACCCTCTACGATAAAAATAACAACGCTAACCGCACCTATAATCAAGCCGAATATAGCAAACAGGTAGAGAACCTTCTGATCCTTCTCCAACTCTCTCCAATATTGATTATTCATTTCGATATCTCAATGTTTGTTAAATTATAAAATATTATCTATTTGATTATATAAGTAAACTTCCAAATCCCATTGACTTTGTAAATATTGTCAAACATGTCACTTATTCTCTGGATGTCAGAGTCAAATAAAGTTTACTTAGGATAATTCTTATAGGTGGATAAGGCCGTCCGTATATAGTATTTTTCTTATCACTCATAAGTTCAGCTACTATTTATAATCCACTACACCTAAATAGCTCATATGCTTAAGTCGGTATTGAAATACTATTCTTGCATTATCCTGTGTACTGCCAGGGAAAATACCTGCTCCAGATCAACATGCCAACGAGAGGAAGACCGGAGAATAGAATACCGGCACAAACTATTTTTGCTCCCCAAGATCTTAGAGACTCTCCATTGGCACTATATCTTTTGGAAGCATCTTGGGCTTCAATACCAAATAAAATATTCAGTGGTCTTTGTACTAATATATATATTATGGACATAACCAGCGCAGCGCTAATTGGTGCAACAAATTGTAGATTAGCCGGTAGTTTGTAAAGCTCAGTAGGCATTTCATGAACAATCAAACCATAGGTGGCAAAGAAGAAGCCTAAGGTAGCTCCACCCAGACCGTAGCGGACTATGCTGGAGAAGCGATGTTTGCTGTACATGTTACTAATCCACAAAAATAACATATTCCATATGCCAAAGTATAACGCCGGCACAATCAGCATATTTTCTATAATTAGTGGGCGGATAACCCCATTCGGATTGCTTAAGTCTATAGGATGTATGCGGTGCATTTGACCAAAAACAAACAACGGTAAAAACATAACCGGATAACTACTGCCCGCGATAAACGCTTTAAGATGGTTTATATTACTCACACGAGTTAAAGAAAAATCATTCATAGTTTACTCCTCATTTTTATTTTTACAGCGCACAAGCAATAGGTTGTATTTCAGCGTAGTCGGGATATTTTTCAGTACTGCTTTTACACCACCGACACTCCATATTTGCCTCAATCGGCAATTTCTTAAAAGTCATGTTCAGAGCATTAATGCTTAATACATGACCGAGTAATGGTACCCCAATTCCGAGTAACCACTTAACCGTTTCCGTAGCCATTAGACAACCGATCACACCCGGAACAACACCTAAAACTCCCGCTTCGCTGCAAGAGGGAGCCAATTCCGGTGGCGGCGGTTCCGGATAAAGGCACCGGTAGCAGGGCGTAGAAGGATTGACATCGGGTGCAAATACTGACACCAATCCTTCGAAACGGTAAACTGACCCATGTATGTTCGGAATCTTTAATTTGGTACAAGCGTCTGCTATTAAATAACGTGTATTGAAATTATCTGTACCATCGATAACGACATCGTAACCCTCGAATATCGATTCGACATTATCTCTATTAAGCCGATTTTCGATGGCAATAACGTCTATATCGGTATTCATCTCCTGTAGCCTATGCCTGCTAGCCTGTGCCTTTGCGCTATCGAGATCATCTTCCGTATACATCACTTGGCGCTGCAAATTGCTTAACTCGACCTTATCGTCGTCTATCATAGCCAAGGTACCAACCCCCGCTGCCGCCAGATATAAAGCCACCGGGCTGCCGAGACCACCGGCACCAACGATCAATACCCGGCTGTCTCTTAACTTCAGTTGACCCTCGAGACCTACCTCTGGCATCAACAAGTGACGTGCGTAACGCGATTGTTCGTGACTAGCCAAAATACGGGGTTGACAGCTTGGCAAATCCGACGCTTTCCAAGCGTCAAATCCGCCGGCAAGGGAAGCGACATCCCGATAACCCAGTTCTTGCAACTGATGGGCGGCTATAAGAGATCGTTTACCCGAGGCACACATCAGTATGATTGTATCTTTCGGTTGAGCATATTGTGAGATCCGTAACTCCAAAAAAGCCCGCGCAATATGCTTTGCGCCCTGCGCCGTGCCGGATTCTATTTCCCGATCTTCACGTATATCAAACAGCTTTGATGTATCATCACTAACTAATTTTAAAGCAGCCTCGGGCGTAATTTCCTTGACGGATGTCTGTATCTTCTTAAAAAAATCGTTTGTAGACATGGGCGCTTATCCCTAATATTTATTATAACGATAGCGCGGTTAGCGACTTCCCCGCACTGATATCTCTAACGCGGTATATCCATATACAGCATCACCATTGCCACTGTATTGAGTAGCCCACAGGCAAAAATAACATAGGCTCTATACATATAGTATTGATAAATCGCCCAGGCTTCGCCACTGGAGGAAACCTGCAATTTTGGCCAACTGGAAAAGGTTCCATACAGAGTGAACCCGATCATTATTGATAAAGCAAAAGATCGCAATCCCAAAAAGAATATTTCTATATTACCTTCAGGTGGATGTAGTATCGCCAGAGCGGTACTTGTTGTGAGCTGCAAAAAGATGGCAAAGTATACCCAAAAAAATACATTTGAACCTTGCCCGACAACGAATCGGAAAGGAAATTTCCCATTTTGAGCCATAGATTTAATCGCGGGCCAATCTATAATTGACCCCATAAATACGGCTCCCACCCACATTGCATTACTTACAGCATGCACACTTAGAAGAAAAACATAGAAGTCTTCCATTTTCAACCACCAGCATTCGACATCAATATAGTCAGCTCATCGCCGTCTTTTATGGGGGCTGACAACCCTCCACATTGTTTTACATCCCTCTCATCCAAAAACATCCGCAAAAAAGGGCGCAGTTCACCGTCATCGATTATTCTCTCGCTGATATCATTCGATAGTGAACAATCATCCAGTGTACTGAACAGATCCATCAATGTATCGCCCTCGACATCAACTTCGACAATACCTGGCATAAATTTTTGTAGCGCTGAAGGAAAATTCAGTTTTATACTTTTCATTTGTTTATTCTCCTTATAGGGAATACAGTTGTAAGATGACGAATTTATTGCTCAACATAAAAGCAGCCAGATCTCAATTATCAAAGATAACTATTTCTCGATCATGTCATAGCTATCTATGATGTCGAGCATAGAGTCGGGGAAGGCAACTGCTCTAATTTTTCCATCGATCTCCTGCATGGCAGCTGTGCCCTGCGAACCAAGGCATACGAGTTTGCGCTCGCCATGGTTATCCTCTTTATAATAGCGAAACTGGAGCATCATCTTCTCAGCTCCCAAAACTCCTATATTCATATGCATAACTACTTTGTCAAATGCGTACAGTTGATCCAGGTACTGACAAGAAACATCTAGCGTAATCAATTTCAAACCATTATTGATTTTTTCCAATACATCTGTGCAGTATTCCTGGATGAACATCTCCCGACAGCTACCCTGCCATACAACGAAGTTAGCAAAGTAAATATTTCCAACCACATTGGTTTGTTCAAATGTGGTGAAAAAACTGTATTCAAAAAATGCACCCTCACTGGTTCTCACAATAGGCATATTCCAATTCCTCTTCTTCACACATACCACTTAATACGAGGTACTTATCCCTACTGTTCAGTGGAATCAAGCTTATCCAATATTGCTCCCCATGAGCGCCAACCAAAGCCCAACCGCGATTAGCGGAAACGAGTTTGAGATTTTTTAATTCAGGCCAAAACCGTTTTATCACGCTCCAGGCCTTAGCTCCGCTATCATCGCTCGCTTCAAACCAGTCTTTAAGCTGTTCTTGGGTCACCTGCGAGTCGATATTGGCCACCCGGACTCTACAATTCAACGGATTCGAATTCACCGTTAACACCAACTCATGTTCTTTATCTGCCACCACGGAAATAGTGTCGACGGCACTGTACCGATTCAGTGTCTCCCCCAACCGATGGCCGATATAAGCCGGCAGAAGATCCTTATGCAGGGTCTGATGAATTTGGGCTCCGGATACGGGAGTTAATGTCAAACCCTGCCAATATTGGAGCAACTGACCATGTGCATCCCGCAATTGTGCGTTGACTAAAAAGCCATCTTTCCAGCGTCGCACTTGCTGGGTTTCAATATGATAGGGGGTTTCGTTACTCTCGGCGATATATGAGATTGACTCTACGCTGGACGGCAAAATACTCTCGTGGGGTATTGCCGCCTGGTGAGCGTGAATCACAGCGTCGTTAATCCCTATGTCGCCCAATACGAGATCCAGAGAGTATTGTCCTCCCCAAGTAAGCTCTTGCTGCCTTGCTATCTTGCCTTGCACTCCAAGGTGTGTGATTTTTTGAAAACTATCGATACAGCGAAACTGACCGGTATGGAACAACAATGGCTCGTATACATCAGCGACGGGATTTATATCCAGATTTTCCCCGCAAGCCTGGAAGGGTGGAAGCTCTTGTTGCGCCTGGGGGCTGAGTAGCAATCGGGCTTCATAACAGTGGATGTTGAAGCGATTTTCTGCGGTTTGCACACTGCTCCATAGCTGGTTGTCACTAACTCGCACAGCGCTGACGCGTATACGTCCCGTGCCCTGCTTTGGAATCAGCACCGGTTTGCGGATATTTAAATCCTGAATGGTATGGATTTTTGCCCCAGGTACCAACGCACCGGCTACTTGCGCCATGGCCTCAAGGGCAATGACTGTGGGCAATACACACTGGCCACGATAGACATGATCTTTGAGATAGGGATCCTGCTCGAAGGAAAGTTCACTGTCTGCTACCAATTCAACCCCGGCGTGGTAGTGTTGCACATGTTGCAGAAAACGATGAGAAGGCAGCCTGCTGGCAGTAAATTTAAGAGTGTCCAATCCTGCGTATCGTCCGCAAACCAGCGTGCGCAAAGATATGGGAGTTTGATGCCTGAGCAGCGCATCAAGCGCCTCCAGCCCAGTTTCCACTGGAATTGATGACACGCCGATGGCTGATAATTGACGCTGCATGCCATCGGCGCTACCCATACCGATCTCCGACCACACAGACCATTCAAGCACATGGCAGCGGGTATCCGGGTGGCTGGCCCCATAAGTCTCTATCAGCTCCGCCATCTCTTCGTTAGCCTGAGCATAGTCTGCGTTGCCGTGCATGCCGCTTTCCGCGATGATGGAGCCATAGCCCACAAGTAATTTCAAGGCGGGCAGCTGTTCAAGCAGGTTGGCCAGTCCCGCCACTTTTGGGCCGGCGGTTGTTTTAAAATCCTGTTGCCTGAGTTCACCCAGTACTTTTGGCTGGTTGATGCCCGCGGCATGTAAGACGGCGGAAATTTGCCCCCCCTCTTTTTGAATAAGGTCTATTGCTGCTGCCAGCGCCTGGGCGTCGCCCACATCCACAGATACATAGCTGGCCCGAATTCCCTCTTGAGACAATTGTTGTATACGTTTGCTGAGTTCCGCATCTTGAGAGAGGTTTCTCCGCCCCAGCAGTACAATGGATGCGCCCGTGGTTTTCGCCAGGTGACAGGCGGATACATAGCCCAGTCCGGAACTACCGCCGGTTACCAGGAGCCGGTCTTCCGAGGTGAGTAGTGAGGATGCAGCCCTCCTGTCTAACTGAATCCGCTGCCACTGTACCTGCAGGCGCCGGGAATCACTATCGTATTCTATTTCATGCCAGCCTACACACAGAGACGCCTCCACCAGGGACCGGTCTATCCAACGCGTGTCGGCGTCGGGAAAGCGCAGATAACACACGGGTATGCGACTGTTTTCAAGGTGCCAGGTGCGCCAAAGGGGTGCCATATTCGGGGCATCTCCCGCTTGTATCACAACCACGCAATGCAGTTCCCGCTTGGCCAGTTCAACCAGTTCACCCAGCATTGCATCATCGATGATGCTATCTTCAGATAGTCCGTAAAAGACAAGTTTACCCACCTGAACTGCAGGATCCCTGCCATGCTTATCCAGGGCCTGCCGCCATTGGGGAAGTATCGCTCCGCAGTAAGTCCAGTCATTTATGGCTTCCCGTCGGGAAACCAAATCCATCGGCGGCAACTGTTTTTTAACCGCTTCAAAACAATGTACCCAATTGGGTAATGCCTCCAGGTCTACTTCTGCAATGGAGTCTACGGCCCGGGCATCGCCAGCGCTGTCAGCAATCAGTTGTGCCAGCTCACTCAACCGACTGTCGGTGTTGGCCAGCAGGGCGGCGGTGGAATAGGCCTTATGCTCCTTGCCAAAGTGTTTGACAATTTTTGAAACAACTTCTGCAACAGTAAGAGAATTAATATGTAAATCAGATAAAATCTTGTCGTCATTCTGAATTGATGCTACAGGAATTTCCAGGCGATCACCGATAAGCTCTTTGGTATACGCCAGTATCGCAGCGGGATTGTCACCATTACTGACGTCGTCACCTGCGACGAATTGCTCTCTTATACTGCTCTGTTTGCTGGTCGCTTCCACGGACTTGGCTGCGCACTCCCGCAGCCACGTTTTAAAACTTTCATCGTCAGTAATCATTTCGCAGGGACTGGTAAGAAAATCAAAGGACCAATTCCAATCCATCACATTTTTTTTCAAAATAAGATGGTCAAGTTCAGCAGTATCACTGTTTCCACTGACAAATTTCAATGCCAATAGACTTAGCAATGGAAAGGTGGAATTTCCGCCTATATCCATAGCAATAACTGGTTTCGCACTGTAATTTTTCAGTGTACTGGTCAGTGAGTTTCCAGGCCCCACCTCTACAAACAGGTCGATCTCCGAATGCGCCAGCGTGATCGCCTGGTAAAATTGCACCGGATCACAAACCTGCTTTACCAGTAGCGACCGCCAGGCCGACGCTTCAGTGATGTTTCTCCCCGATATTGTGGAGATAACTCGCCTGGTGGGCTCCTGAAAATTCAGTTCCGATAAGTAGTCAGCGAACGGTTTATTGACCGATTTCATCATTTTGGAGTGGAAGCCATGAGAAATCGGAAGAAGTGTGCAGAAATGGTCGGACGTGATACACTGTTGTAAAGCTTCTAATTTATCGACAGCACCGGCGAGAACGGTATCGTCGGGCCCGTTATAGCAGGCCACTTCAACATCGAACTTCTGAGCCAGATTCAACGCCATTTCACTGGGAGCATGAAGGGCCAGCATGGCACCGCCGGCTTCACCGCCGGAACTCATCAATGCACCGCGTTTTGTCGCAAGCGAAACCGTATCTTTGATACTCAGGCATCCCGACCAGCACAGCGCCACCAACTCACCGACACTGTGACCGATGGCGAGTTCGGCCTGGATATCGAATTTTTCCAGAATCTGCAAAGCGTTTAAACTGCCACTCACAACTGCAGGCTGGGCAATAGCGGTATCTACAGCACTACCATAGGCACCTCGCTTATTTATCGAGGTAAAGGCTTCTTCATTGTCGAGATACCGTTTGTAAGCTCCACTGTCTGGGTAAACAGGGGCACCCTGTCCGGGAAACAGCAAACCAATGCGCGCTTCTGCTCCACTCCCGCTATAGGCTATACCCTGTTCCAAATCAAAATAACTATCGACACCACTGTCTATTTTTTTAATCAGGTCAAGAATTTTTTTATTGAGTGCAATACCGTTTTTAGCACCGTTGTCGATGACCAGCGCAGCTCTGTACATACACTTCTTGTCTGCTATCTCGGGCCGCCCGCACAAGTAGGAAGACAAGTCTGTAAGCTCGGCATTGGATGCCTGCCAAGCGAAATTCTTGAGTTTTTCCAATTGCCCTAACAGCTTATCTTGATTGGCTTCAGCCACGGGAAAAATATTTGCGTCCTGCCAGGTATAGTCGATATTGGGATTATCACCCAGAAGGCCCTGATGACTTAAAAACGCAAGTCCCTGAGCTGAATCTGAATCACTGTCTCCAGCCTCTAGGGTCAAATGAGTATTGATACCGCCGAATCCCATGGAGGAAACGCCCGCGCGATAGGGGTTGAGACCTTCATAGGCGAGGAGCCGGTCCGATCGCTTCAACAATAGGGCATTTTCTTTTAGCAGTGGATGCAGTGTGTCAGTGGGTATACCCGGCGGCAGAATTCTATGCTTCAATACCAATGCCGCTTTAATCACACCCGCGATCCCCGCAGCACCCTTGGTATGGCCAATCAGGTGTTTTACCGAGCCGATATAAACGGCCTCATTCCGATCTGTCTTTCGCAACAGGCTCAACACGGCGCGCAATTCGGCTTCATCACCCACCGCAGTGCCGGTACCATGCCCTTCAAAGTAACTCACCGTGCCGGCGTTGTAGGGAGACTTTTCATAGGCACGATTCAGGGCCAGCGCCTGAGTTTCAGCTTTGGGGCGGATAATTGCACCGCCGCCATCCGAGGATACCCCCCAACCCTGAATTGTTGCATAGATATTACAACCGAATCGACGTGCCTTTTCCTCGGTCATGACCAGTATCATCCCGCAGCCCTCGCCGGGCCAGAATCCCTGACTGTACTGATCAAAAATCCTCATTTGCTCGGGGGCCAGAGCACCGGTTCGTGAAAAACCAATGATTTCAAACGGATCGATACTTAGGTCCACACCACCGACCAATACTGCATCAAATCCTCCGGTCTGCAGGGCATCACAGGCCTGAGTGACGGCCAGCAACGAGGAGGAACAAGCCCCATCTACGGTGAAACCACCACCATTAAAGTCAAAATAGTTGCAAATACGCCCGGCAATGGTATTGGCCAGGCCCCCCGCCAGACTATCCGCGTCTGGCTCAGGAAAGGGGCTCTTATATAGCATTTCGAGGTCGTGCATAAAATGATGTTTGGCTTCTATGCTCAACCCAAAATCCTGCTGCTCCCAGATTTGACTCACGACACGAGCGACATAGGGCCATCGCAAGCGCATATTATTTGCCCGGGTAAATTCGCCGGCAAGTGAGTTACCCACTACAACGCCTATACGTTCCTTGTTCAGGCCGATGCCGTTGGGAAAACCGGCATCCTCCAGGGCACCGTTGGTCACATCCAGAGCCAACCAGTGTGTCATATCTGTTTGCCGAAAAGTTGACTCAGCAATTCGATAACTCAGCCGATCAAATGTGTATTGATTGAGTACCGCAGCCTGGGTTGAATATGTATGATCTCTAGCGCCCGTATCGGTATTGTAATAATCATCCAGATTAAGACGCTGTTCTGGAATGCGCCGAAACTGCTGGCGCAGATTCAATACGGTATCCAAAAAATCATTTTTATTGTGTATACCCGCGTACCGACAATCAATCCCAACAATAGCCACTGAGCTATGTTCTCTCACCTTGTCTTCTCCTATAAACCCACAAGACAATTCTTTAATTTTACGATGTAAACGCTAATTATGATGAGGGTACTACATTGCCTTCCAGATTGGCTTGCAGCCGTTGTCTTTCAAGCCACAGGCTCAGCATGATAAACAGCCCGCGCGACCCGGTAACGATGGTTACGGCAAAAAATATGGCAAAAACAACATGGAAATACATCAGAACTCCATACACCATGGCGATAGAAAAGCCAAACACAATTTGCGGTATAAGTTTGCTTGGCGAAGTCATCGGGTCGGTAATCATGTAGAAGGTAAAAAGCACAAAGGCTGGAGCGGTGATCATGGTAATTTCGGCGGCCATTTGCACAGGATATAATTGACCGCGCAAAAAAGCCTGAAGGAAAAAACCCGATATCCAAGCCAATATGATCGCCATACGCTTGGTGAGAAACAAATTCATTCGCATACCTAATAATGCAATAACGATCAGGACCAGCCAATCCCAAAATCCGCTATAGGTTTCAGTGAACTGATACACAATAATATTTGCCCACGGAGCTACCAGGAAAATTACTGCAATACCGAAGTTGGATGGGTTAAAAAAATGTTGATATCGATTCCCGTTCTTGTAGCGAAAAACATGTTTTGAACCGATCGCCAGGACAACTGCGAAAACCATCATCAAGAGGCTGTCATTTACATATATGAGAAATGATATAGTGATCGCGGTCATGTGGGCGGGCAACATGAAAAATACAAAACCGCTCCAGCCATTACCTAGATACCGCGGCCTTCTCTGTAAACACTTCGCATCGATATATTCAAACAGAATTGCTGAAGTGTATCCCGCCATCAGGGCGACCACCATTTGCATTAAAGACTGTTCAAAACCTAGAAAAGCGTGGCCAAATACAGTTAATACGGTAGCCAAACTTGCGCTGTTTATTAATGCCATCTTTAAATTTGGCGGCCCTACAAATAAATCTTTAAATTTACTCACAGTATCCATCCTTAACTGGGTTAAAATTAATGTTTGTGGCATACTGATCCTGGTTGCCCAGTAAAATGGTATGCTGTCCTATTGATAATTTACCTTCCCAGCTGTCTAACTGTCCCAGGTGATTACGCCAGCGAATCTTTACATTCACCTGCGCATTTTCAGAAACGGATCCCAGACCAAAATGCACTGACTTGCTACGCGCACCCGCATGGCCGTTGCCCCCATCGACAAATCCGATGAACTTTTCACCTCTGGGCCCGGTAACCGTGACTTCCGCACCGATGGCCGGTGTACCTTCTCTGGCTAGCGGTCGGCGCGGATTGGAGGAAAATCCGGTGTTGTTGTCCAGGGGCAGGAGGAGGGAAAGGCTGAGATAGCCGTTGGTATTTTTTGTTTCATTAAGTAGCAAATAGTGATCTTCCCACTGGTTGCCGACGGCATAGTCCAGGTCTCCGTCTCCGTCGACATCGGCAATAGCAAAACCGCGACTCAGCCAGGGCCCAGCCACACCCAGTTCCTCACTGATATCTTCAAAGTGTCCCTCACTGGACATAACATAAAAGGGGTTCCCCTCATTGCCACTGATGTCTCCCCCGATCATATTCGGCCAGGTTTTGGGATCGCTGAGCAGCGGATCCAGATTCATGGACCACTGGTGTAATTCCGGCCATTTATTGACCTCTCCGCGAAAAAAACCAGTTGCCTGAAGCGCCTCAAGGATTCCATCATTGTCAAAATCGGCAAATTTTGTATCCCAGCCCCAGCCACTATAAGCTACTCCCAGAGAGCTGGATTTTTCCAGGAACGGAGCAATTCCTTTTTCTATTGCTGCTTCATCGCCGGTATTCATCCATAAAAAATGTCCCTCTTCCAGTTTCCACTCACCGGCAATGTTGCTGACAAATATGTCGTAGTATCCATCGCGATTTACATCGCCAAAATCCACGCCCATTCCCTTGAAGGAGTCGTGCCCCATGACTTTTGACTTGGGTATGGAAAACCCCTTTCTACCCGTCAAGCGTTTGAAACTTAAATTCCCCGGTGTGGATTTATTGAGGTACATGCCATCGGGCCCAAAATCATTCGCGATATACAAATCACTGGCGCCATCCCGGTTGATATCGGCCGCGCCTATAGCCAGGGTCCAGCGCTCATCATCACCTTCCGGCATACCGGAATCTGCCTCTTTGAATTGCACGTATGGCTCGGAGCCGCTGCCGGAGTTTTGCCAGAGAAAGATCCGGTTACTACCTGCATTATCAGCATTCGAGAGAGAGTTGTGGAATTTTGGATAGTGCGTGCTATTTGCGTCATAAACTCTGTTTCCATCGGGAAAATAATTGCCCAAAATCACATCGATATGACCATCGTTGTCAAAGTCCGCCAAGGTAGCCGTCGATGTATACCAGTCCCTTATATCGCCCTTTACCAGCTCCTGTTTGACAAATCTCTGCTCCAGGGGCAGATTCACATCGCTTTTTTGCATTAATATTATCGGGGAGCGCCCGAAGAAGATTGCAAGTATATCTGCCAAGCCATCCTCATTAAAATCACCCACTCGACATCCACTGGGAAATGAAGCCTCGTTAAAATCCTGGCTGACAACCAGCAAGGTGGTGGGGGAAAAACGCCGATCAGTCTCTATTGCTGGCGCGACATAAAGGCTTCGGCTGCGGGGATCAGTAATACATAAATCGTTTTCCAATCCATCCAGGTCCAAGTCCAGCACTGCGATGCTGGCTCCGACCGTGGATATCCAGGGTTCTATGTGTTTTAATGCCGGGTTCACAGGCAGCCGTTCACCGGGCGGAATCCTGCTGTCAACAGGGACCGTAGATTGGCGAAATTCAAATCGCTTGGCCATTGCTTTCTTTTCTTCAGTGCTAACAGATGGCAGCTGAACCAGGCCATACAAGCCTATCCAGGAAAAAAATATAAAAATGGCAACTACGCGGCTCATCATCACTCCCTACTCCACACTGGCTATTTTTTTAACTTGTTTGTCCTGAGAAGCGCAATCGTCTCTTTCCCCTGATAGCGCTGTGGCCATACGTTCCAGCCATATATTCCAACTCGATTTTTCCCCAATTTCTGCAATATTTTGCAGCCCTTCCATTGCCTTCATGGCGATTGTATGCAGTTGATTTGCACTGAGGTTACTCAGGCAGTTTGCAGCCAAGTCGTTATGCTCTACCGCGTTACCAGCCCGAATTCGCGTATGGCAGGCGAGTGCCGATCCAACCTGCAGTGCAGTCTGGTAGTGCTCCTTCTCCGCAATCGCGACCAATGAGGTAATTCCCGCCCGATCTATACCTCCCGCATAAGCACAGGCCAGGCCAATACCACACCAGAGGTCAGCACGAGCGGACTCGGGATAGTGCAGAAGACATTGCTCTATAGAATGCGGATCAGCACCGGAAATAAACCAAAGAGCTCGGCCTGCACCGGCATAGTACTGAGCCAGGCAATGGTTACCCGATGCTGGATTAGCAGAGGTTTTGGAGACAAATGATTTGGGCAGATATTGTTCAAAAACGCTCGCTTGAGACTTGAAGTAGGTATGGTAAAAACCAATCCCGTTAATAACCAAACTGCCATATAGCGGGCTCAATCTATCCATAAAACGCTTGTAAGGAAAACCTACTGCACCCACTGCTAATCCAGCTCCGACACAAGCCATATAACTGTGCGGCGCTCCTTCATTCTGTATAAAATCAAAAAACTCATTGCGTCGGAAAAAGCTAATGGCATCACGTAAAAACAGTCCCATCGCCAAACCTTCGCTATAAAATCCATTCAGTTCTGGTTTCGTTGCTCGAAATGACTGTACCAGGCGCGATGAATAGCCCTCCTCTAGGGCGGTGTTATAGGCACGTAAAACTGTTTTTGCGACCAGTTCCAGTCTATCTCTTGAACGACTGTTCAAGTTAAAGCCCCGTCTTTTGAAGTCTGCTTCACTCAACGGCTGTCCGAAGATGACTTTAATGAAGATCCCTGCACTAATAAACATCGTTCATATCCATATTATTTTCTTATTTGTATTGTTTAGGCTCAATATTCTTTTTGGGATTCCAGCGAGCGCTTGTCTTCTTTGCTCAAATGAGAAAATGCTCTTTCAAAAGCACGATATTGGCCCAATATGTGAATCCAGCTATCCCGTCGCATAGTATTTTCACCAGATATCTCACTCAGAATGCCATAGACCAAATATCTCCGAACCTCCAACTGCCAAAGGCGATCCCGAGCATGAAGATAGCTTATGACGAAATATAAGCCGTTTTCATTCTGAGTCGTGATGCTCGGAATGCTATAGAGGATCTATATTGATCTTCTCTTCCTTATGGAGACCTGAGAGCGAAATAGTTTATAGTTGTGAGACTTCCATCATTTATTTTTTATTATTCTTTGATACATTTGCACCAACAATTATTTTTCCATTAGACCCCAATCCTAATTATAAACGTGCGTTGTAGTCAACACTTAATTTCAATCTGCATTCCACGCGGTTTGAACTTTCGCAAGATGGAAGTCGACAATGGTACTAAGCCCGTCACCACCAGCGGTGACGCAGCCCGTCTCAAAGAACTGGAGCGTGAAGTCCGCGAGCTGAAGCGCGCTAACGAGATCTTGCGCAAGGCTGCCGCTTTTTTCGCCCAGGCGGAGCTCAACCGCAAACCGAAGTAATGGTGCATTCATTGACCAGGAGCGTGAGGCGCACGGTGTCGAGTCAATCTGTGAGGTTCTGCCGATTGCACCGTCGACCTTCTACCGCTGCAAGCATCTACAAGCCAATCCAGAGCAACGCTGCGTGCGCGCTCAACGTGACGATGAGCTGAAATCTGAGATCCAGCGGGTCTTCGAAGAAAACCATCACCTCTATGGTGCTCGCAAGATCTGGAAGCAGCTTAACCGAGAGGATGTAAAGGTCGCCCGATGCACAGTTGAACGGTTGATGAAGGTGCTACAGCTGGAAGGCGTCCGAAGAGGCGAACGCTGTGTTACGACTATCCCGGATGAGCTAGCCCGAATTTTGCACGGCCAGCTTCACACCGCAGCATTTTATGCTTTTGGCCTGAGCGGAACTGGAACTGCTGACTTTTGCTGGCAATTTATCCTCTTTGAACAGGTTTTGTTCGATCCAGGCTGCGTTGGACACAACTTCCCCTTACCCCGTTATTTGTCTGTGCCGGGAGCAGCACGTCAAGACTCTACGTCGGTACCAAACGGGTAGCCAGTTTGCAGAAGATTTCTCTGCCAGGAAGCAATGTTGGCAGCAGGAAGCGAAAGCGGCGCGTATTCTTGATCACCACGGCCCCAACTTTGATCAAGCGATTGCGCAAACTGGCTACCGAGGCTTTACCAAGTTAGGTGTCTTGTAGCTGCTCGCGCAGATATTCATACAGTATCCAGGCCTGTGCCGAGAGCAACAGTCGCCATTGGTTCGGCCACCAGCGGTGGCAGGAGGTACGACTGGCGAACAGGTCCATCTGCTGGTCCTTAATGCGATTCTCCATATCGCCACGGGCACAGTAGAGCTTCCGATAGAGTTCTTCACCATTCCCTTCCAGGTTGGTGGTGATGAAACGAGGGTTGGAACCACCGCGGGTGTATTCTGCTTTGCCGATGCCCCGCTGCGCCTGTTTCCAGGTGCCAGCGGCGTACTGGAAGTCCCTGAACAGGGTGACCTTGAAGGCACCATTGTTGGACCAACGCCTTGCCAACTCAAGGTAGCCGCTTAGCTTGTGCTCGAGCCGCTTATTGAATCCCCCCGGGTTTCTCGGAGGCAATTTGATTTGAGTCATGCCGCTTGGGCAGACTCGGTTTGTTGATAATACAGGTTTCCGTATCCGGCTGGAGGCATATCGCCAATTGGCCAAAGAATGCGGCGATGGTTAAACCAGTCGACCCGGGTCAAGGTTGCGCGTTCAACCTCATCCAGCCCTTTCAATTTGCCTCTTCGGACGCCTTCCAGCTGTAGCACCTTCATCAACCGTTCAACTGTGCATCGGGCGACCTTTACATCCTCTCGGTTAAGCTGCTTCCAGATCTTGCGAGCACCATAGACGTGATGGTTTTCTTCGAAGACCCGCTGGATCTCAGATTTCAGCTCATCGTCACGTTGAGCGCGCACACAGCGTTGCTCTGGATTGGCTTGTAGATGCTTGCAGCGGTAGAAGGTCGACGGTGCAATCGGCAGAACCTCACAGATTGACTCGACACCGTGCGCCTCACGCTCCTGGTCAATGAATGCACCATTACTTCGGTTTGCGGTTGAGCTCCGCCTGGGCGAAAAAAGCGGCAGCCTTGCGCAAGATCTCGTTAGCGCGCTTCAGCTCGCGGACTTCACGCTCCAGTTCTTTGAGACGGGCTGCGTCACCGCTGGTGGTGACGGGCTTAGTACCATTGTCGACTTCCATCTTGTTGACCCATAATCGTAGGGTCTCGGGTGTGCAGCCGATCTTGGAGGCAATAGATGTGATCGCTGCCCAACGTGATTGATGCTCGTGCTCGCCGGTCAACACCATGCGAACTGCGCGTTCCCGTACCTCGGGAGAGTATCCAGGTCGTTTGCTCATCGGCTAATTCTCTCAAGAAAGTTAGCCTCCGAGAAACCCGGGGGGATTCAGAAACCATTATTTTGATTTTCAGAAAATAATGCTCTGAAAATCAGCTCAATAATAAATTAGACATGCACCCTTCTGTAGGTGAATAGAAATTTAACACTTGCCCATTGATATTAAGAATCCCAGATTGCCCCATAAGCAGGAATTCCCCGTAATTCAATTTCGTACACCACCTTTTGAGTCAAAGGCTGATTGGCAATACAGATAACCGCTTCTGCACCAGTTTTTAAAACGGTATTTAGTGCCAACTTAACGAGATCGGGTTTACCATGGCTGCTGGTATCCCATATCAAAGCATCAGGTACAGCATCCAGCACTTCATCAACGAGCATATTGCCATAGGTTTTCCGAGGGTTGCGGGCTGACCAGACTAAACTTGCAGGCACTTTTTTTGCCAGCAGGTGTGGCAAACAGGGGCCAATTCCACTACCAGTGGCTATATATACCACTTTCTTGAACAACACTTCAATATTGGCTACACCTGCTGTTGGAATTCCTTTGGTCCAAACCTGTTTTGGCCTATCATCTATAAATCTGCCTGTCCAATCTCCAGCTCGGGAGATTGTCAGTCGAAATCCATCCTCACCTGGTGCTGGTACATTGGCAAATGAATGCCATTCCAGCAAAGGATTTCGACTGATGGCAGTGGAAGAGCCTGCAAAAGGGGTCACGCCATGATCAAAACGTGTCAGAGCCACGTGAGAAGAGGGAGAATCGATATCAATCTTCACCTTTTTTAATCGCAACCAAGGCAGAATCACACTAAATGTTATAATACACAGCCCCCAGAAGGAGGGACTCTGAATAAGATCGGAGATACCATTGACAAGCAGGCAAGTTTGTATCCAAAATAAAATAAGTATCAACCAGCCGCCAAATCGATGTACCCACTCAAACTGGTTATGGAAACGCCGTCGAACTAATGGCAACGCCATGGTGACAATCAGTACAAGTACTGCCATAAGCAAAAAAGACACTATCACAAGGTTTTTGGAAGTGTTTGGCAACGGATCGTCTTGCTGGTAGACCAGAACTGTCAAATAAATAGCATACCAGAGTGTTCCGCCCACAGTGCCGCCGCTGTGTAATCCTCCAAAATGATATACTTTGGCTAGGTGCCATCGAATCCAGAGTGGCCAACTGACTGGGGCTCTTGTTGCAATCCAGAAGAATAAGTTGATCACATATTGTTGCCGCACCAAGATAGCAACTGCAAAATTAGCCAAAATCAAATCTAGTAGTACCGGCAAACTATCCCCCTGTTTTGACCACCAATCTGCCTGAGTAAATCCATACCAAAATATCCCGGCATTCACTGCGAACACTAAAAGAAACAGAAGATTATAATGTTCAAGGTAACGATGTCGTAGGATTTTCCGAAGCAGACTCGGTTTCACGCCTAAAGCTATTTTTTCTATCACCGCATCCATCTTGGTACCACTCCTATTCTTTTATCATGAATAATGACTCACCACTTTTGCTTGAATTTGAGCCCGTAATGCCTGTTTATCAATTTTACCCCTTTCTGTCATTGGAAACTCAGAAAGGGCAACAATAGTAGAGGGTAAACAGTAATATGGCAGTGTTGCACTAATGGTGTCCATACAGTGTTGAGTATCTACATTCTGAGGAGTGACAAATGTCACCAGCTTTTCATTACTTACTTTCAGCGTTACTGCTTGCTGACATCCTTTAACAGATTCAGTAACAGTAGAAATTGAATCCAGTTCGACCCGAAAACCTTTTATCTTTACCTGGTCATCTGTTCGCCCCCAATATTCCAGCTCACCATTTTCATTCCAACGCCCCAGATCACGTGTTCTAAACATCATTCCACCATTTGCGATGAATGGATCCGGCTGAAATCGCTCCCTCGTCAATTCATTATTATTAATATAGCCAGCTGTAACGCCTTTTCCGCCAGCCCAGATTTCTCCTACGCTACCTACCGTACAGGGTTGAAGATTTTCATCAAGCAAGTACACCGTGTTATTGGGTGTCGGCTTACCTACAGTAAGTGAGTAAGGGCAAGAAAAATAAGGCTGTGCCGTATTAATAATGGTGGTTTCTGTTGGTCCGTAACTATTGATAAATTGACACTTGGTCGCCCATTGCTCAGCAAGGGGTTTTGGACATGGCTCTCCTGCCACTGCTACGGTACTTGTTGAATTACAGAGAGAGGAATCAATTTTTGCCAAAATGCTTGGGGTGGCAATGATCACATCACACAGTCGAGCAGTTTCTGTAAAATCGCTACCCCTAATCATCAAAGTACCCCCGTGGACCAGGCAACCCAGTATCTCCCACGCTGCCATATCAAAGGCGATGTTCAATAATTGTGCTACTTTGTAGCCCGGTTTAATTCCTAAACTGCCTGGTTTAGACAGTAGGATATTACACACATTACCATGAGTAACCTGAACACCATTAGGAGTGCCAGTGGTGCCAGAAGTAAAAAGAATAAAACAGTTAGCATTAGGATTAAACTTTCTCTCACCCTTTTTCACTGAGCTTCTTATTTTCCACTCATTAGAGATCCTGTCCATATCATCAATAGTTAGAACTATCTGATTATATGAGAATGGTATTTTTTCGATCAGGTGTGATAAGGTTAAATTCACCTTGATTTTGGCTATTTCTATAATCTTCAACAGTGTTGACTTTGGAGTGATTCTAACATCTTGAGGAACATAAGCGGCTCCGGTTTTTAATATCCCAAGGATACCAACCACCATAGAAATCGACCGCTCCAGAAATAAACCAACATTATCACCAGGACCCACTCCCAATTTAGTCAATTTTTCTGCAATGCAATTTGCTTGTCGATTCAACTCTCCATAAGTTATCTTTAGGTGCTTATGTTTTACAGCAACAGCAGTTTGCTGCTTCAAAGCCTGACACTCAATAGCCTGATGTATCATTTGATATAGAATGCTCACTTCCGGCCCTTTACCATATGCTTCAAACTTAACTTGATCTGCTTTTGGAAGAGTATTCAAAGCTTTTTTATTAAATTGACCATTTTCCTTAATAACTTCAATAGGCTGCTCTGAATTTTCTAAATTTTTTCGAATATCGAGATTTATTATTCCCATTTTTATTCTCCAAGGCACATTCAAAATATTGCAATCTCTCTATTTAAATATTCTAAAATATCAAAACAGATGAATTGTATTGTATAAAGCTTTTTAATATTTCTAGCCAAATACCAATATACCGGAATCAGTCAAT